>JAABSK010000410.1 GCA_011390435.1 Desulfobacteraceae bacterium
ACGGTAATCTTTCCCACGCCTTCCATTCCCGGGCGGAGCTGATCCGTCACCTTGTCGAGCCGGCCTTCGACCCGGTAAAAATTGCGCCCTTCTTTGGCAGTGGTGACCGGAGTGATTTTCTCCACCACAAAGGGAAAGGTTTCTCCGGGAATCGAGGAAAAAATCATTTCACTTTTTTGACCCGCACGAATATCGGCAATATCCCGTTCGTCCAATTCAATAATCACCCGGTATTCGTCTAGGGGGGCGACCTCAAAAAGGACCTGACCTTTTTCCACCGGTGATCCCAGAGACTGGCTCAAATCGCCGCTCATGACCAGGGCATTGAAAGGCGCCGTCAACCGGGTCCGGGTCAGCTGTTCATCCAGCAGATCAAGCTGTGCCTCTGCCTGGTCAATTTTTGCCCGGGTCATCTGTATTTCAGACCGTTCATGCTTGGCCATGGCTTCATGATACTGTTTTGTCAGCTGCTGTTTCTCTGTAAACCACTTGAATCGCTCCAGATTCAGGTCCCGATCGTCCAGAAGACAGATCACCTGTCCCTCATTCACCACATCACCGGCCCGGATGGACGCCGATTTGACAAACCCGTCAAACGGGGCGGCAATGACTCTTTTGATATGTCCTTCAATCGTGCTTGTGGCAGTGACACGGTAATCTGTTTGAAAGAAAGTGAAAAACAGAACCAGCCCCACCAGGCATATCACCGCCACCTTGCGAAGCAGATAACCGGGTCCCAGCAACCGCTTCAGGTGAATGACAACCGATTCCCCCACCTTTTTTATGATCCAGCGGTCCTCCTGTTTTTTGAGTTCAAGGACCGGCCCGATCAGGCTTGCCGCGGTTTCACACATTTCCAGGGCGTTCTTGTCAAACGGGTTGTCTGCGGATCGCTCCAGGGTCAGTGCACCGATGATCCGGTCACTGTCCCCTATGGGAAGGGTTAAAATGGACCCCGCGCCGTACTGGTGCTTTAATTCCTCGTGGGCCCGGGAAAACAAAGGGGTCTCTTGTTTTGTAAAAGGAAAATTGACAATGGTCTGCTGATCCACCGCCTCATCCATGGCATGGCCAATGGCCCGGGCCAGGTTCATTTGTTCTCCGAAATCCGCACTGTGGGACAGCACGCTGACCTTCACATGGCTGCCTTTGGTAAATCCCAGGCTGACTCTTTCACAATCCAGCAGAACGGCCAGCCGGGTGACAAAGGCCATGGCAGAGGCGTGGAAACCGTCGTGTTCCACCACGCTGACCAGAAGGTCCATGATATTCTGGAGACTTACGCTGTGTTCAGCGGATTTTATCGCTTCCGTTCGCCGGATAAACACTTCAAGCCATGCCGCGCCCCAATGAAGCTGACGCATCAGGCTTTGGGCTTCCTGGCGTAAGTGCGGATCCACTTCCAGCACCACCACACCGTAAATTTTTTCAGACACGTCAATGGGATAGGCAATCTTAAAAGGGCTGTCAGCCGTATCCCCCTCATCCAGCAGGCCTTTGCGTTCCCGCAGTGATTTTTCTGCGACACCGGCCAGATGATTCATGCCAAGTTTTGCATCCGGCCATACAGCCACCGGGGTATAAGGCCCCTGGTCCGGTTTTCCCAGCAGTACCATGGCATTTTTTACCCCTTTGAGCATGCGGCACTGCAGAGGAAGCCAGCTCTGGCAAAAGGCCTTGGGCGTCTTTGCTTCGGCAAAGTGACGCCAGAACAAAATTTCTGATTCTTTTGATGAAGAACGGCTGAAATATGCCGGGTCCTGACCCATATGTAAAATGACCCTTTTTTTGGGAAAAGCCATCTCAAAAAGGTGGTTTTGAGATGGCTTTTCAGTTAACCATCCGTCAGTATGACCTGCCCGTTACTGGAGCGTCGTGGATGCCGGCGGCACCTGGGCAATGCCGAGATCCAGCTTTCCATATCGCTTTTCATAATCGGCCAGGACATTGTTCAACAGGATGGACATGCGTTTGGCTGCAAAAGGACTCATCACGATTCTGTCCGAAAGCTGAACCTTTACCTCTTTTTGTCCGGAATGCCAGGCCTGGTTCATACCAAACAGCAAAATGATTTCTTCCCTTCCTCCCGCAACATTGGACACATTACAATACGAACTTCTCATATTGGTGTCATCCCAAACGATTTTTGGCTGTGCGCCGGCCTGTGCCGTTTTTCCGACTTTTGCATCATTCTGGTCCGCCATGGGGTTGTCTCCTTTTGCTTTGTTAAGAGTGATTAAACTGAAGATTGATTCAGCATCTTCAGGGTCTGCCTTGCCATCAGCTTTATCATAATTTTATATTCCTTTGATCTAGCAAATGCAACTTAAATAATAAGGCGATCCCCAAAGAGAAAAAAGCAGGGGTGCCGTTCGATCACAATTTAAATCCAATAAGACAGGGAACCTATCCCCCGTAAGAGAATACGATTCCCTGTCCATTTTAAAAACCTGCACTTAAAAAGTTAAAGCAGCTTTTTCTGCCACATATCAACAGGCCGATATTATGCCTCCTCTATTATCTCATCATCCGCAATCTTGATGCGGAGCATCTCCCTGGGTTCAAAGGGATTCGCGTTTTCTCTGGCGTTTTTCATCAGGAAGTTTATCAGCCAGGAGTCCTTCTCTTTCGGGCCTGAGTCCGTCAGTTCCTGCTCTTCGTCGACATCGTCCGTGAGTTCCGAAGTATCCATCACCACCAGCCGTTCCCCGGCATCCAGGGTGGCGCTCATCAGATCTTCGGCATCAGCCGCCGCATCATCAAACCCCAGCACATGCCCCATCTCATGCATGACCACGGTGAGCAGATCCATGCGGTTTTCTACTTCACCACCGTCAACATCATCGAACTCGCTGTCATCATCCGGCGTCTCATCCACAAACCATCCCCATCCGGCGGCATC
>JAABSK010000411.1:0-239 GCA_011390435.1 Desulfobacteraceae bacterium
ATACAGTGAACAGATTGAAAAATCTGCTGGCGCAGTCCCCCCTGTTCAAAACCGTCACCATTAATACAGCGGATGCAGGCAAAGCAGACAACCAGGTCATTTTTCAATTCAGCGTGGACATGTGAACCGACCATGAACCGTTTATCAACCAGAGAAAAACAGATGATTGCCCTGGGCAGCCTGCTGGTCATTGTCTTTGTGTCCGTGCAGTTTGTTTTTCTGCCGCTTTTGGATCAAAA
>JAABSK010000411.1:249-2898 GCA_011390435.1 Desulfobacteraceae bacterium
AAAAGAACTGACGCGGGTTCTGGCCATTGAGCAGGATGCTGTGGCACAAATGACCCGGCTGCATGCGCAGTACATGGCGCTGTCCCGGGACATGGACACCGGGCAGTCGATCATGGCATCCAGACCCCGGGATTTTACACTGTTTTCATTTCTGGATACCCAGGCAGAAGACAGCGGTGTGAAAAAAAACATCGACTATATGCGCCCGTTTTCCCAGAATCTGGATGACAGCCCGTATGTTGTCTCAAAGGTGCGCCTCAAGCTTAAAAACATGTATCTGAATGATTTTATCCGCTTTTTAAACGCAGTGGAAACCTCCGGGAACGGTGTGTATGTCATTTCTTTGTCCCTGTCCAGAACCGGGGAACAAGAAAACCTTCTGGAGGCGGTTCTGGAAGCCCAGACCCTCATGAACAGGGAGCCCAACTGATATGACCATGAAACGCATCCTGATCTATCTGGTTTATTTTGCTGTAGCTGCAGCGGTTTTCCTTGTCTTGCGCTTTCCTCATCAGGCGGCGGCGGAAAAGATAAGCCGAACCTGCGGCACCCTGTTTCCCGGGCTCGATGTTTCCATGGACCGGGTCGATCCAAAGTTTCCTCTGAGGCTGAAACTGGAAAATCCGGTGATCCGGCTGGCAGACACCTTTACAGTGGCACCTGAGGCGTTTTATATCGACATCCCGGTGTTTTCACGCCCCGGATCCGGCCGGAAGATCGGCTTTGCAGTGTCCCTTCTCGACGGAGAGATCCTGGGGCACGTCTCCGGGGTCTCTTTTTACCAACACCGGTATTCAGGAATAAAAATGGATATGACCGGGCTTCAGATCAAAGCGCTGCCCCTTGCCTTAGAGGGGATGACCGCACAACTGTCCTTTGACCTGTCCGGCAGATATGAGGTGCCGGACAGGCAGAACAATCCGGCCGGAAAAGGCGGCCTGGTATTGTCCGCAGTGACCGGTACGGTCCAGAATGCATTTCTCAACACACTGGGAATCTCTACCCTTGATTTTGATCAAATCACTCTGGCATTTGTTCAAACCGGAACAGAAATCACTATATCGGAGCTGGTGGCTGTGGGCCGCGTCCTGAATGCAAAGGCCAAAGGCCGGATAACCTTGACCGGCGGCAGCCCCCTGCACGCGGAAAACTGGACGGTCAGCATGGAAGGCAGCCTGCATCCGCAGCCGTCCCAGGTTGCCAGATTCGCCGGCCTTCTGCCCATGGAGAATCTGTTCAAAGCCCACCCGGAAAAAGGCATTCCCTTCACTGTAACCGGCCCGGCCACAAACCTGGATATTGCGCTATGAAACCCGCATTTCTGATTCTGCAACTGCTGTTGATCACCCTTGGGGCCTATCTGGTTGCAGGCATGGCTTATCAGCCGTTAATCCGGCCTTCGGACGCAGACATCACGGGTCGGCAGATCCGGACCCTGCCTCTGGCAGACACCGACGAAACCGCTGCCCTGCCCGACCGGCAGAAAAAATACCGGATCATTGCCGACAAAAACCTGTTTCAGGTGCTCACCCACCCCCCTGACTCCGACCGGAACGCATCTGCGCCGGGATCTTTGAAGGAACCGCTGGAAAAGACCCGGCTGCAGCTGGCCCTGTGGGGAACTGTCACCGCTGCGTCAAAAGATGCATCCTTTGCCGTGATTGAAAACAAAAAAACCGGTCAACAGTCGCTTTTTCAGGTGGGGGATCAGATCGAAGGGGCAACCATCCGGGAAATTGGCCGCAACCAGGTGGTCTTGCGTGTCAACGGCAAAGACCAGCTGCTGGAAGTGGACTTCACCCAGAAACCGGCGGCACTGGTGTCGTCGCCTCCGGCACTGCCTGAGCCGGAAACCGGGCTGACCGAACAGGAACCCGCAACAATACCCGGGCTGCCCAGCCTGATGAAACAGGCACGGATCCGGCCGTTCTTCTCCAATGGAAAACCCGATGGCCTTCTTCTGTACGGCATCCGGAACGATTCGGTCTTTCAGCAGATCGGGTTGAGAAACGGGGATATCATCAAAGCCATCAACGGCAGTGACATCCTTTCCGCCCAGGATGCGGTGACCATTTATCAGTCCCTGAACACACCGTTGGAAGAGATGCCCGATATCCGTTTCACCATCCAGCGGCGGGGGAAATTACAGGAAATTGTTTACAATGCGCAAAATAATGAATACACAGTGGAAAACGCTTCAGATGAATAAGAAAGGATTATGGGCCACATGATCAGGACCATGGTATTCAGCCATTTGAAACACACTTGCTCATACCTGCTGCTGGGCAGCCTTTTATGTGTCATCGCTCTGATTTTTTTTCCGGTTCAACCGGTCCTGGGGCAGAACACCCCGGCACAGGACACCGAACGCATCGCCATTGATTTTGACAACGTGGATATCAAGGTGTTCATCAAATTTATCAGCAAAATCACGGGAAAGAATTTTGTGGTGGACAGCCGGGTCCGTGGCAATGTCACGGTGATGTCCCCCACCCAACTGTCCGTGGCGGACGCATACAAAGTGTTTGAAACCGTTCTGGAGATCAACGGGTTTTCCGTAGTTGAATCCGGGGAAATCTTTAAAATCATCCCCTTGCCCGATGCCAAGGGCGACAATATCGACACCCGGCTGACTTCAACGGCGGACGA
>JAABSK010000412.1 GCA_011390435.1 Desulfobacteraceae bacterium
CAAGCCTTGCCGGAATAGGCGCCTTCACCGGATTTTCAGCCGCTGCCTTTGAGCAATCGGAGCTTAGACGCATCACCATCCTTCACACCAATGATACCCACAGCCGGATTGATCCTTATCCGGCCAATGACCCCAATTATCCGGGTATGGGAGGATATGCCAGGCGGGCTGCACTGGTTAAGCATTACCGACGGTCCGACCCCGGCCTGTTGCTTCTGGATGCCGGAGACATCTTTCAGGGAACGCCCTACTATAATATGTACGGAGGGGAGGCCGAACTAAAATTAATGAGCCATATGGGTTACGATGCAGCGACCATTGGCAACCATGAATTCGATAACGGAATTGATGGTCTGCGCAAGGTCTTGCCCAATGCAAGCTTTCCTTTCGTTTGCTCCAATTATGATTTCTCTGATACAATCCTCCAGGGCCTTACAATTCCTAACCTGGTTCTGGAAAGGAATGACATTGTCATTGGGATCTATGGCCTGGGCATCGATCCGGCCGGACTCGTCGGAAGCAACCTTACCGGAAATACCAGGTATCTTGACCCCATTGAGGTTGCCAGGGAAATGGAGACTGAATTGAGGCAAAAGAAACGCTGTGAACTGATCATCTGTTTGTCGCATTTGGGCTTTAGGTATGATTCCGACAGGGTCAGCGATTATATGGTGGCACAAAATACCCGCTTCACGGACATCATTATCGGAGGGCATACCCACCGCCGTCTTGATCCCCCGGAAGTGGCCATCAACCTGGAGCAGCAGCCGGTTTATATTGGACAGGCGGGTTCGGGCGGCGTTTACCTGGGACAAATGGAGGTGGTCTTTGAAACCGCTTCCAACAAAAAATCGGTCGCGTCATATACGACAAAAATTTTTGAAAAACAAGAGGTATAAAATTTTTTTCTTAACTATTTTATCCAAAGATTTGTTAAGAAATCCTTCGAGAAAACGGACGGCCTGTAATCTCTGATTATCAAGTGAGGGGAAATTGAGAACCAAAAAAGACAATGTTCGAACCGATGGCGCAAAATTACGAGAAGGTCTGGTCTGATTGTTTGCGAGTGATTAAGGATAATATCAGTCCGAATAGTTTTGCCACATGGTTTGCCCCCATCAAGCCCATCCAACTACATAACAATGTGCTCACGCTTCAGGTACCAAGCCAGTTTTTCTATGAGTGGCTGGAAGAGCACTACATTGACTTATTGAAAAAGACCATCAAAAAGGAGCTTGGCACAGAGGGACGCTTGGAATACAGCATTATCATGGACAATTCCTTTTCGAATTCCCATTCCCAGCCCTTTACCGTACATGCCCCGACCCTGAACAAAAAGGCCCTTAAAAATCCCCCGGTCAACCTGCCCATTGACCTGAACAAAGAAAAAGGCATTCCAAACCCTTTTGTGATTCCGGGACTGAAAAAGCTGAACATTCACCCCCAACTGATCGACTCTTACAATTTTGAGAATTTCATACAGGGAGACTGCAACCGTCTGGCGCGAAGTGCGGGACTGGCTGTTGGGCAGAATCCGGGGAAGACCTCGTTCAACCCCTTACTTATTTACAGCGCCAACGGACTGGGAAAAACACACCTGGCCCACGCCATCGGCATTGAGGTGAAAACCCATTTCCCGGAAAAGACCGTTTTGTACGTCTCTTCAGAACAGTTTACAAACCAATTCATCGATTCGGTCAGAAACAACAACCAAAACGATTTTATTCATTTCTACCAGATGATCGATGTCCTCATTGTTGACGATATCCACTGCCTGGCTGGAAAGGAAAAAACCCAGGATGTTTTTTTCCACATCTTCAATCACTTGCATCAGAACGGAAAACAGATCGTTATTTCAAGTGACCTGCCTCCGGTTGAAATGAAAGGCATAGAACCCAGGCTGCTCTCCCGGTTTAAGTGGGGCTTATCGGCTGATTTGCAGATACCTGATTATGAAACCCGCCTGGCCATTCTCCAAAAAAAGATCTACAACGATGGCGTTGAAATGCCGGGCGAAGTCATTGACCTGATTGCCACAAGCATTACCACCAACATCAGGGAAATGGAAGGCGCGCTGATTTCCATTCTCGCGCAGTCCTCCATGAACAAAAAGGAGATCACTCCTGCCCTGGCGGCCAAGGTCATTGAAAAGTTTGTCAAGAATTCCCCCAGGGAAATTACGGTGGAGTACATTCAGAAAATGGTATGCGACTATTTCAACATCCCCGTTGAAAAAATCAACTCCAAGACCCGAAAGAGGGAAATTGTACAGGCCCGGCAATTGGCCATGTTTTTTTCAAAAGCCTTCACCAAATCGTCACTGGCGGCCATTGGAACCAAATGCGGCAACAAAGACCACGCCACCGTGCTTCATGCATGCAAGACCGTCAAGAACCTTTCAGACACCGACAAATCCTTTAAGCGGTATGTGGATGAACTCGAACACATGATCAAGGTGAAGCTTTAGTCGCTATGAAAGTGTTGATGGTTTGTCTGGGTAATATTTGCCGATCGCCACTGGCAGAGGGCATATTAAAGCACAAATTCAGGAATCATTCGATTGAAGGAGCCGTTGAATCTGCGGGTACCGGTGCCTATCACGTGGGTGAGCCGCCCGACCAACGGTCCCGGCAGATCGCCCTGAAGCACGGGATCGATCTCTCTGGTCAGCGGGCGCGAAAATTCACCAGGGATGATTTTGACCGGTATGACAAAATATTCGCCATGGACCGGTCAAATTACAGAGACATTGTATCTCTGGCCCGCGGGCCGGCAGACCGGGATAAAGTGGATCTCATCATGAACGCGGCCTGTCCCGGAGAGGACCTGCAGATTCCCGACCCATATTACGGCGGAAAGGATGGCTTTTTGAATGTGTACCAAATGCTGGACA
>JAABSK010000413.1 GCA_011390435.1 Desulfobacteraceae bacterium
ATGAAGTGGCCAAACAGCTACCCGTGATTTATGACCGAATGCTTGCGGATATACCCGAACAGAAAGATCCGCCTGTGCGTCTGATCCTTTCAGGATCTGCCTGCGATTTTCCAGACCTGTATTCCCTGATTGAAGATGCCGGTGGGGCAGTGGTGGCTGATGACCTGTGCACGGGACTGCGCGGGGTTAATGACCCGGAAGTTAACATGGATGTCGATCCGGTTGAGATATTGGCTGACCGCTATATGCACCGGATCATCTGTCCGGCCAAACACAGGGGAATCACCAACCGTGGAGAATATCTTAGAGAACTGGTCCAGACACATCAGGCCGACGGGGTGGTTTTTGTATTGGCCAAGTTCTGTGATCCCCATGGATTTGATTATCCCTATCTCAAAGAATTTCTGGAAAAGCAGAACACCCGGACCCTGCTGCTTGAAATCGATGGACAACAGTTAAACTCAGGCCAGATAGCAACCCGTCTGGAAACCTTCATACAAATGCTTTGATCAAGGATGGTCTCTATGTCACAGCCTGTGGAAACAAAAAAAAAACAAAAAATACAATCCGCACGAACGATGCGGGATTTGATGACCACCTATTATCTGGAAGCCATGACCGCATCACAGAATAACAAAAAAGTGGCATGGATTACGTCCGGTGGCCCGGTTGAACCGCTGGTGGCCATGGATATCATTCCGGTGTATCCTGAAAATCACGGGGCCATGATCGGATCAGCCAAAATGGGGGAAGACCTGTGCATCAAGGCCGAAGAGATGGGATACAGTCCGGACCTTTGTTCCTACGCACGTTCCGATATTTCATGTTCCGTCGTCAAGGGCGGACCCATTGGGGGATTGCCGAAACCGGACATGCTGATCTGCTGCAACAATATCTGCGGCACCGTGTTAAAATGGTATGAGGTCCAGGCCCGGTTTTACCAGGTGCCTTTATTTATCCTGGATACACCGGTCTGCCATACCGGATACTCGCCTGAAATCAACCGGTATGTCCGGAGCCAGATTAATGAATATATCGATTTTCTGGAGAATGTGACCGGAAATAAAATGAATCATGACCGGATGGCCGAAGTCGGACGGTTGTCCCTTGAAGGGCAGCGGTTGTGGCAGCGGGTGTTAAACACCACCACCCACCGGCCCTCTCCCATGTCAGCTTTTGATGCGTTCTTTTTTCTGGCGCTGATCGTGACCTTGAGAGGCACCCGGACCGCAGTTGATTTCTATAAAGAATTAATCATTGAAATGGAACAGCGGATTAAAGACGGCATCAGCAGTATCCCCAATGAAAAATACCGACTGCTGTGGGACAATCTGCCGGTCTGGTATGAGCTTAAATGGCTGTCTGATAAATTTTCAGAACACCATGCCTGTCTTGTGGCGGACACCTACACATCGGCCTGGTGCGGAACCATTGAATATATCAATGAGAATCATTTCCTGGATTCCATGGCCGAAGCCTATACCCGGATATATCTCAATATCGGTGTGGACCAGATGGCCGGTAAAGTTCTGGATATGGCAAATCTCTACCAGGCTGATGGACTGGTCATGCACTCGAACCGTTCCTGTAAACCCTATTCCTTCGGCCAGATGGATATTATGAACATTGTCAGGAAAAAGGCCAATATCCCGGTATTGATGATTGAAGCGGATATGGTGGACCCGAGAAGTTTTTCCCGGGCACAGGTGGAAACAAGGATCGATGCCTTCATGGAAATGATCCAGCAAAAAGGATAAAAAGCTTTATGATCTTTGCAGGCATAGATATTGGATCAATCACGGCAAAAGCGGTCATCCTGGAAGATAAACACATCCTGGGCACCCATGTCATTTTGACTGGTTTTAACCCCGGTGCAGCCGCCCGCCGGGTTTTTGATGAACTGCTTGAAAAAACAGGGCGCTCTGCCGCGGATACAAAGGCGATTGTCTCTACCGGGTACGGTCGAAGCCTTGTTGATTTTGCCGATAAAACCCTGACGGAAATTATCTGTCACGGTGCCGGCGCTCATTTTTTGAACCCGGACATCCGCGGCATCATTGATGTGGGCGGCCAGGACAGCAAGGCCATTTTGCTGGATCAAAACGGGCGGGTCGATAACTTTATCATGAATGACAAATGTGCGGCCGGAACCGGCCGGTTTCTGGAAGTGATGGCCAATGCCCTGGAAGTAAAACTCGAAGATATGGGAGATATTGGCCTGCAGGCCAGGGCCCCTTCAAAAATCAGCAGCATCTGTACGGTATTTGCTGAATCTGAAGTGATTTCCATGATGGCGCGTCAGGAACGCCGTGAAAATATCATCGCCGGAATCCATGATTCTGCAGCCGCCAGGATAAGCGCCCTGGCCTTAAAGATCCATATCAAGCCCCCGGTGATGATGACCGGTGGGGTGGCCAGAAACAAAGGCATGAAAAAAGCCATTGAAAATATTCTTAAATTCGATATGATTGTTGGAGAATATGCTCAGGAAACTGGTGCCATCGGTGCTGCCCTTCTTGCATCACAATTACCGGCATCTTGAGTTATCTTTTAAAACCTGTACCGGAGGCAGGAGGAAATTTTCAGATATGGAACCGTTCGAACAGATAACCCATACGATTGCCCTGACCATGGGAGCGGCCTGGGCCAGCGGCATCAACCTTTATGCAGCCATCCTCACACTGGGGCTGATGGGAACCACCGGATATATGACATTGCCCCCGGGACTCCACATTTTAATGGACCCGATGGTATTGATGGCTGCCGGTTTCATGTACTGTGTAGAATTTTTTGCCGATAAAACCCCGGGCATGGATTCCGGGTGGGATACGCTGCATACTTTTGTCCGAATTCCTGCGGGTGTGCTCCTGGCCGCGGGTGCT
>JAABSK010000414.1 GCA_011390435.1 Desulfobacteraceae bacterium
ACCATCACCTCATAAAATCCATTGGCAGCTTCACTCATCAACGGAAGCAACTCTTGCTTTGATAATTTAGAATAGCTACTTTTCGGATCATTGGCCATGGCAGTATACCAGTCATTCACGATATTCTCATGATTTAGTTTCAAAATAGTTTTCAGTTTCATTTCTCACCTCAATAAAATTCCGTCATTGTCACCTGATACATTGTCTGCATCAAAGCTCAATGAAAAAAACCACTATAAATAAATTGAAAATTTTATTCAATAAATAATTGAAAAAAATTTTCAATTGTCTCACATCTTTTCTTATTTAATACCCAAATAACAGATAGTTATAAAGTGGCATCAAAATTGCTCAGGATATGGCAGCAATTGATCTTGAGCGACCAGTCGGTGATGGCGGCACATCCACCATCATCTGAAACTGTTTGATTGGCTGGCACCCATACCCATAAAGGAGGAACTTTGAAATGATTCGTTTTGAAGGGTTCACGCCCTATCCGGAAGAATTCGCCAGAAAATACCGGGAAAAAGGATTATGGATCGATAAAACCATATCTCAAGTACTGGATGAAAGTTGTCACCGGTTTGCAGACAGAACAGTTTTAATTTCGGACAGTGGCCAACGATACAGTTATGCGGAATTTGCCAATCTGATTACTCGCCTGGCTCTGCATTTTCATTTGCTTGGTTTGAAAGAAAGAGACCGTGTGGTCCTTCAACTGCCCAATGTACCTGAAGTGCTGATCGTTTGCCTGGCAATCATCAAAACAGGGGGCATCCCCATCATGGCACTGCCCCCCCACCAGGAATCGGAGATCGGATATTTCACCCGATTTTCCGGTGCAAGGGCCATTGTAATTCCGGATATTTTCAAAAAAACGGACAAACAGGCCATGGTAAGAAATATTATGGTTCAGAAGGACTCTCCCCTGGAACTGGTCTTTGTTTTAGGGGAGAATATTCACAAGGGATTTTTTTCCATCGATGCCATGCTCAAGGATCCAATAGAAAAGAGGGAAAGCTCACACATTCTGCCCCAACCGGACCCGGACTGCCCTGCCGTTTTCCAGCTTTCAGGCGGTACCACCGGAGTGCCCAAACTGATCCCCAGGACCCATAACGATTATGTTCATAATTTTACCTGTAATGCACAGACATGTAAACTCAATGAAAATTCCGTCCTGCTGACTGCCATCCCGCAGGAGCACAATTTTGCACTTGCCTGTCCCGGTTTTTTTGGCCTTGCTTACAAGGGTGGATCTCAAATTATCAGCAAGGATACCAGACCGGAAACCATCATGTCGTTGATACAAAAACATAAGGCCACTCATTGGATTGCTGTACCTGCAATGATCATATCCATGCTCAATCATCCAAACCGCCACCAGTACAATTTGAGTTCTCTTGAGGTGATTCTGACCGGTGGTTCCAAGCTGAACCCGGAGGTTGCCGTGAGAATTATCAATGAACTTCATTGCGATGTCCAGCAGGTACTTGGTATGGCAGAAGGGCCTCTGTTCTGGACTCGTCAAAGTGATCCGGAGGAAATCAAGACTCATACGCAGGGCCGCCCTCAGTCACCGGGTGAAGAATTTAAAATTGTCGACCTGATTACGGAAAAGGAGGTGCCTGAGGGAGAAGTCGGTGAACTGTGGTGCAGAGGGGCTCACACAATCCGCGGATATTATAATGCTCCGGAACATAACCAAAAATCATTTTCAGCAGATGGGTTTTACAAATCCGGGGATCTGGTGAGGCTACACCCCAGTGGAAACATTATTGTCGAGGGGCGTATCAAAGACTGCATCAACAGGGGGGGAGAGAAAATCAGCGCTGAAGAGGTAGAAAATCATATTTTGGCCCATCCCCAAATCGATAATTGTGCCTATGTCGCCATGCCGGATCCGATCCTGGGTGAAAAAGCCTGTGCCTTTGTCACCTTGAAAAACGGGGCTTCCATGGATTTAGAACATTTGAATACCTTTTTGGAAAATGAACGCAGAATCGCAAAGTTCAAATTGCCAGAAAGAATGGAAATCCTTGATACTTTGCCATTGACCAATGTCGGGAAGGTAAATAAAAAAACGCTCAGGGATAAAATCACAAAGCTATTGGCCCGTGAAACCGAAAATCAAACAACAGTGTAATAAGGGAGGTGGAGATGAGTCAGGAAAAGGAAAAGACCCAATCTTTTCGAACAACATTGACAATCATTTATTTGCTTTGTGTCGTACTCATGGTGATTCGGGTTGACTGGTGGTGGTGGGGGAGCAAAATAGATCCTTTGATCTTCGGATGGCTGACGATACCGATGCTTTATCAGATCGGTATCTGGCTGGCTGGAACAGTATTGATATTTTGGCTTTGCATCGGTGTTTGGGCGAAACAGGATTAAGGAGAAAACAATGAGCAGTGACAACATAACGATTCTATCAATCATGACAGGATACCTTCTAATCGTTCTGGGACTTGGTATGTACAGTTTCCGATTTTCCAGGAAAACAGTGGAAGACTATCATGTAGCAGGCAGAGAATTCAATACATTCATCCTTTTTTGTGCTGTATTCGGAACAAACATCAGTGCAGTTGCCCTTATCGGCGGTCCGGGGACGGCCTATCACAAAGGATGGGCTTTCTGGTCTTATTTCGTGACATCATGGGCATGGTTGACGCCGATCCTT
This sequence comes from Desulfobacteraceae bacterium, assembly GCA_011390435.1. The sequence continues at coordinate 2,681 of JAABSK010000414.1, forward strand.
TTTTATGTCATTGGCGTTCGTGCATGGAAAATCAGTTACAAATTTCACCTGATAACCCAATCGGATCTTTTCTTCAAACGGTTCAACCACCGAGGGCTGGCCTGGCTGACAAGTTGTGTTCTTCTGTTTTATACCATACCTTACATTATGGTAGGTGTGATCGGTGGCGGACGGACGTTTGCCGGCCTGACCCAGGGTGCG
>JAABSK010000042.1 GCA_011390435.1 Desulfobacteraceae bacterium
CCTGGGCAGTTTTGAACGGCTGGCCATTCCGCTGCTGACCATTATTATCGGCCTGTCTAACTGGCCGATGTTTGCCAGAACCATACGGGCAGCAGTCATGGGGGAGAAAAACAAGGAATATGTAGAGGCCGCAAAAGTGATTGGCCTGCCCCGCAGGATCATCATGTTCCGCCATGTATTGCCCAATGCCTTGACATCGGTGATGGTGATTTCCACCATCCAGGTGGCCAATGCGGTCATGAGTGAAGCAGCTCTGTCATTTCTGGGGCTGGGCATGCCGGTGACCAAACCTTCGCTGGGCTCCCTGATCCGTGCGGGTCAGGAATATTTTTTTTCCGGATCATGGTGGATCACGGTTTTTCCAGGAATCTGGCTGGTTGTTTTTGTGCTGGTGATCAATCTTCTGGGAGACTGGCTCAGGGATGTTCTCAACCCGAAACTGTATAAAGGATAAATACCTGCAATGCCGCATCTGCTGGATGTAAAAGACCTTGAAGTGAAATTTGCGTTAAGAACCGGTGATATCACCGCCATTGACGGGGTCAGTTTTTCCCTGGATCAGGGCGAACGTCTGGGGATTGTCGGTGAAAGCGGGGCTGGAAAATCAGTCACCGGGTTTTCCATTATTAACCTGATCAGCAAGCCGGGATTTATCTCCAGGGGAACGATTTTTTTTGAGGGCCATCAAATATCAGACTATACCGATTCCCAGATGCGTAAAATCCGCGGAAATCGAATTTCCATGATTTTTCAGGATCCCATGATGACCCTCAATCCGGTGTTCACCATTGGATTCCAGATGATCGAGACATTGAAAGCCCATCGGACCATATCAACGGCTCAGGCCCGGGCCATTGCCATTGAAAAGCTGAGAAAGGTCCATATTCCGTCTCCAGAAGAGCGTCTGGACCAGTATCCCCACGAACTGTCCGGAGGGATGCGCCAGCGCATCATCATTGCCATTTCCCTTTTGACAGATCCGGCCATTATCATTGCAGATGAGCCCACAACCGCTTTGGATGTGACCATTCAGGCTGAAATTATGGATCTGCTGCAGGAGCTTTGCCAGACTGATCAGATGGGCCTGATTCTGATTACCCACGATCTGGGGGTGGTCTCCCAGGTCACTGAAAAAATCGCGGTCATGTATGCAGGGAGAATTATTGAGTCTGGACTCACAGACCAGGTGGTGCATCATCCGGTGCACCCGTATACCATCGGTTTGATCGGTTCAATTCCGGGAATGATCGAACCGGGCCGGCCCTTGAAACAGATTCCGGGCATGATGCCCAATCTGACCGATATCCCGCCTGGGTGTGCGTTTAACCCCAGATGTGAATTGCGGCAGGAGATCTGCAGCACGCTGACGCCGGTGCTGGAGAAAAAACAGAACGGTGTGATGGCTGCCTGCCATATGAAATGACAAGGAACTGTGACACAGCATGAATAACCAACACCCATTGGTCTCTATCCGGAATGTGGTCAAGCATTTCAATATTTCAGGCGGATTGCTGGATCAGCTCACATTTAAAAACGGCAGGTTCCAGCTGGAAAAAACCACGGTAAAGGCGGTCAACGATGTCTCCTTGTTTGTTGAAAAAGGGGAAACCCTCAGCGTGGTCGGTGAAAGCGGGTGTGGAAAATCCACGCTGGCCCGTCTGATCATGGGACTTTATCCGCCAGATGCCGGTGAAATCTATTACGATGGAAAGCGGATTGACCATTTGACCCATGAACAGTGGCTGCCGTTCCGCCGCCGGATGCAGATGATTTTCCAGGATCCCTATGCATCATTGAACCCACGGAAAACTGTGCGCCAGACACTTGAAGAGCCGCTGCGTTTTCACAACCCCAGAATGAATTCAGCAGCAGCAATGGAAAAAATCGCCGAGGTCATGCAGCAGGTGGGCGTGGACCCGGCCTGGATCACCCGGCACCCCCATGAGTTTTCAGGCGGCCAGCGCCAGCGGATCTCCATTGCCAGGGGATTGATTCTTGATCCGGAGTTTATCGTGGCAGATGAACCGGTTTCCGCACTGGATGTCTCGATTCAGGCCCAGATTTTGAACCTGCTTATGGAGCTGCGCGATGTCCGGAATCTGACCTATCTGTTTATTACCCATGACCTGTCTGTGGTGCGGCACATCAGCAACCGCGTGGCCGTGCTTTACCTGGGCACGGTGTGTGAGCTGGCCCTGGCAGCAGATCTGTTTGAAGCGCCCCGGCATCCGTATACCCGTGCTCTTTTGTCAGCCATTCCAAAAGTCGGGGAAAAAAGGCCCAAACATCTCAAGCTCAAGGGGGAAGTCCCAACGCCTGTCCATCTTCCCGCCGGCTGCGTCTTTCATGCGCGCTGTGTATATGCAATGGACCGGTGCCGCAGGGAGGTTCCACAGCTGATGCAGCAGGCTGACGGCGGGTTTGTGGCCTGCCATGCCATTGAAGAACAGCGCCCCATGACGTGAGCAGCTGTTCATAACCCTGAAAGGATCGTGAATCATGATCCACAACCGCAGCATCATTGTGATCTGCAGCGTTTTATGCGGGCTGCTGCTCTTTTTTTCCTGTTCACCGCCAAATCAGCTGGAAATCGTACCTGAAGACACCACCGGTATTGGTGAGGATCAGATACGGATCGGTTCTTCCCTCGCCCTTGGCGGACATGCCGGTTATCTGGGAACCCAGACACTTCAGGGTGCCATGGCCTATATTCGCCATGTAAATGATACCGGCGGCATCCATGGCCGGACAATTCATATCATTGCCCTGGATGATCAGTACAATCCTGCGCAGTGTCTGTACAACACTCAGAAACTCATACTGGAGCAGCAGGTTTTTGCGCTGTTCTGTTATGTGGGAACCCCCACAACCGTCAAAATCATTCCCCTGGTCAATGAGGCGAAAATTCCCCTGGTGGGAATGTTTACAGGGGCAAACCGCCTTCGCCAGCCTGAAAACCGCTACCTGATCAATATCCGGGCATCCTATTATCAGGAGACCCGGGCAGCCGTGGATCTGATTGTCAAGGCCCGGAATCTGGAACGGGTGGCAGTGTTTTATCAGTATGATGAATATGGATTTGACGGCCTGATCGGGACGGAAATCGCCCTGAAGAAATACAATCTTATCCCTGTGGCCAAAGGATCATACATCAGGGGAACACTGGATGTGGAAGCCGGACTTGAGAAAATTATGGCATCCAGGGCACAGGCAGTGGTACTCATCGGCACCTATGATGCCTGTGCAAAATTTATCAACCTGGCCCGCGATCGGAACTTTTCCCCGCTGTTTCACAATGTCTCGTTTGTGGGCTCGGAAGAACTGGCCAGGCGCCTGGGCCCGAACGGGGAAGGGGTGATTGTGACCCAGGTGGTTCCCCCGCCCAGGATTGATGATACTTCGGATCCCCTTCCAGGCGTAAGCGATTATATCCATCTGCTGCGATATTATTATCCAGACAGCAAACCCAGTTTTGTCGGACTGGAAGGATACCTGAATGCCAGAATACTGGCTGAAGGGCTGAAACGGGCAGGCCGGAAGATCACCCGGGAAAAATTCATACAGGCCATTGAAACCATCAATCAGTATGACCTGGGAATACAGCACCTGCTCTCGTTTGGAAAAGGGGATTACCAGGGCCTGGATGAAATCTATTACACCATTATCAAAAATGGAGAGCTGGTATTGTTTGATGACGATTTTTAACCAGTTGACATTGAAAAACAAAATTTTTATTTCCTGTCTGGGATTTATCCTGCTGGTCAGTCTTTTAATCGCGCTGTTCACCCGGTCGCTTCTGATCACCGGGCTGACTTCGGAATTAAAAAAAAGAGGGATTGGAATTGCCCAGGGAATTGCGGATAATTCACGGGGATATATCCTGACAAAAGACCGGGCCGAGCTGACCGCCCTTGTGTATGACGCCAGGCTGGGCAACCGCCGGGATATGATCAAATACCTCATTATCAGTGACACCCAGGGCCGCATCCTGGCCCATACCTTTACCACGGGTCTGCCTGTGGATATTGAACGCATTGTGCATCAACAAAATTTTCAGACCGAAAATATCTCCCGCATCGATATCGACACCTATTCTGTTTTCCATGCGGTGGTGCCGGTGAAAGAAGGCATTTACACCATCGGGTCGGTGCAGGTGGGCCTGGACCAGCAGCACATCGAAGCATTGATTTCAGATCTGAGGCTGCTGTTTTTAAGCTTTGTATCCATGATTACGGTGATCTTTTTTTTCCTGAGCCACCGGCTGGCCCTCCACATCACCAAGCCGGTTTCCGCCCTGATCCGCTACACGGAAAAATTGACCAACAGCGATTTTAATATCATTTCAACGGACGATCTGGATAAAATGGTATTGAAAACTGCAGCAAGCGATGATGAGATCACCAAGCTGACCAGTTCCTTTGTCAAAATGACCACCCGGCTGAAACAGTCCACTGAGCGGCTCAAACAGTCCCAGAAAAAATATCTGTCCCTGTTTCAGAGCGGCCCCAATCCTATCTTTGTGGTCAACAAGCAAACCTTTGAAATTCTGGATGCCAATCCCAATGCCACACGGCTGTCCGGATATGACCGGCAGGAGCTGATCGGCAAAAATCTTTTTGATCTGGGCAGTCTGGACCGGCATCAATTTATATCTGCTGATCCAGCCGGTCCTGCCATGGTGATCAGTTCAAAGGAAAAGCTGTATACAAAGGATGGCGGATACGTGTTTGTCAATATCCATACCAGTCCGTCCGCATATCATAATGAAGATGTGATCATTGTGGCAGCAACAGATATCTCTGAGCTGGTGGAAAAGGATTCCCAGTTGATCCAGGCCAGTAAAATGACCAACCTGGAAAAAATGTCCGCCGGGATTGCCCATGAAATCAACCAGCCGTTGAACGCCATCAAGATGGGGAGCGAATATCTGTGCATGATGAATGAACGGCAGCAGACCGTTCCGGATGCCGAACTCCGGATGGTGCTCGATGAGATCAGTGCGCAGGTGTCACGGGCTGCCGAGATTGTCGGACGGTTGAAAACATTTTCCAGGAAGGCGGATTTTGCCCGGGAGGTGATTGATATCAATCATTGTGTCCGCTCGGTCAATAAAATCATCGGCCGGCAGATCACCCTTCAGAATATTGATCTGATCCTGGAGATCAATGATCCGCTGCCAAACGTTCTGGCCCACAACAACCGGATCGAACAGGTGATTTTTAACCTGGTGACCAATGCCAGGGATGCGGTGAACGAGCGGATTGAAATTTTGAAGGATATTCAAAAAGGCCGGATCATCATCCGTACTTTTTATACGGACCAGCATGTGGGGATGAGCATATCTGACAATGGCGCGGGCATCGCCCCGGACCAGATGGACAGTATTTTTGAATCCTTTTATACCACAAAGCATATGGGGGAGGGAATGGGGCTGGGACTTCCCATCATCCAGGGAATTGTGACCGACTATAACGGCACCATCAGTGTGACCAGTGAGCCGGGAAATGGAAGCTGCTTTAAAATTTTCTTTCCGGTTTATACATAAAAAAGATGAAACCAAGGATAACACGGCAATGAGAATTTTAGTGATCGATGATGAAAAACCAACCCTTTCCATGTTCAAGCTGTTTCTTACCGCATATGGATATGAGGTTTACACGGCGGAAGACGGTGAAAAAGGTCTGTCGCTGTTTGAAACACTTCATCCTGAAATGGTGTTTACCGATATCAAGATGCCGGGAATGGACGGCCTTGAGGTCCTTCGCCGGATCAAACAGTCCCGGAAGGATGCACAGGTGATTATCATCACCGGTCACGGGGATATGGAAAAGGCAGTGGAAGCCCTTGATCTGGATGCTTCTGATTTTATCAACAAGCCAGTGGAGCGCCAGGCACTGACATCCGCCCTTGCCCGTGCGGAAAAACGAAAACAGATGCCGGATACGGCTCGGTTCAGCTGCCGATCTGCTGTACAGGACCAGCGGTTGGATATTGCCATCAGTGGAAAATTGCAGCAGCAGCAGAAAGCGGATTTTTCCCGGGAACTTGATCTGGCTGACAGGTCTCCTGTGGACAGAGCGGTTTTATCATTTGATGAGGGTTTTTCCATCGACCGATCCGGCATCCGCCTTTTGATGTCACTGATTCAGGATCTGGCAAAACGAAATGTGCCGGTTGTCATGGAGAACCTTTCGTATAATTATGTCCGGATTTTTCAGATGGCCGGCATGGAAAAATATGCCGCCTTAAAACCGGTATCGCCGGATGAATAAGTTCAGCAGAGGAATATGACCTATTCACCACCCAGAGTTTTTGATGCCGTCCAACGGCCCAGGCTTTTTGATCTGTTGAATCAAAATGCCCACTGCCAGAATTTCTTTATCATTGGTCAGGCTGCCCAGGGAAAAACAACACTGGTGGCGTCTTATCTGCAGGAATTTCAAAAAACCGCGGTCTGGTTTCATCTGTGCAGTGATGACAATGATCATGTCAAACTGGCTGAAAAACTGGCAGCAGGGATTTCATGGATTGGAAGGTCAGATTCTGGTGCAGTCGCCGGAGGGGTCCCGCCCAGTACACTGGGGGCGGAAAAAGGGGTTTCCCGATACCTTGACGGGGTCTCCCGTATGTTTGAAGCCCTGTTGTTTCCCCTGGTGGTGGTGATGGATGATGGTGAGTATCTTCAGGAAGGCTCCTCCGGGTTTGAACTGGTCAACAGCCTTTTAAATCACCGGTTTGCCCGGGTGAAATTTTTTATTCTGTCCAGGAATATCCTGCAGTTTGGTCTGTCCCGGATGAGAATGGCGCATCACGGGTTTGAACTGGACAATTCAGATCTGGCCTTTACCGTTGCGGAAACACAGGTGTTTTTCTCACAAAAAAAAGAGGCGGCACTGTCGGATATTCAGCGGATCCACAAGATCACTGACGGATGGGCCGGCGGCCTGACGTTGATCTCTGAATCGATGCGGCAGTCCAGGGGGCTGGGTCATCTTCCAGACCGGGTCTCTTCAGATGTTTTTGACTATTTTTCCAGGGAAATATACAACACCCTGCCGGATTCCATCCGCAGGTTTTTAATGGTCACAGCAATTCTGGATACCATTGATCCGGACCTGGCGGATCAGCTGGTTCATCCTGTAGACGGGCTGGAGATCCTGACCACCCTTGAAAAGCGCAATCTGTTTATCCAGCGCCTGGAAGGTGATGGTCATGGGCCGACATTCAAATATCATCGCCTGTTCAGGGATTTTCTGCTTCAGGATCTGACCCGGACACTGGATCATGAAACGATCTGCAATCTCTACCATACCGCCGGCAGGATCTATTGGAACAAAAAAGACCATGAGCAGGCTCTGGACTGTTTTGTCCGGGCAAAAGCCTATCCAGACGTGGTAAACATTCTTAAAATCAAGGGAACCGCTTATATTATCAGTGGTAAGATTACCCGGCTTGAAAAATGGATATCTGCGCTTCCAGAGGCGCTGAAAAAGGATGATCCCTGGCTGATATTTTTCAGTACCATGACCCGCCGGATCAAAGGGGGAAAGAAAAATATCCTGGCATTTCAGCGTGCCTTGTCCCTTTTTGACCAGCGAAACGATATCCGGGGCATGCTGCTGTCTGTGGGGCATCTGATCGAGGCCGCTGTTTTCATGCGCGAGCCGTCTGTCAGGATTCTGAAGTGGATCACAACGGCAGAAAGATATCTTGCAGCAGCTTCCGGCACCAAACGCTTCCCCTGGGCGCGGGCACTTTTGTGGCAGCAGATCGGTCTGGGCTATATTGCCGGGAACGGCGATATCCCCAAAGGGGTGTCTGCCTGTCGGAATGCCATTCTTCTGGCCCGGCAGATCAACCATCCGGATCTGGTGTTCCATGCATCGATCACCATGACATTCGGGTATGTCCAGGCAGGGGATTTTACCGGTGCAGGGCAGCTGCTGGCAAAAATAGAAGCCATGACTGACGAGGGGCTGCATCCGGAATTCTGTGCCCTGAAACATATTGTGGACATCGACCTGGCCTTGAAAAACGGCTGGTTCGAGGCAGCAGGACGTCTGCTGCAACAATCTGAACAGGAGATTGAAACTTTTGGTTTGATTTTCTTATATCCGGGATTTGTTGAAGCCGGAGCAGTGCACCGGATATACACCGGCCAGTTTGACGATGCCTGCAGGATGGCAGATCATCTGAATGATTTTTCAATCCTGGAAGGCAATGATTTTTATAAAGGGATTTCCCATCGGATCAAGGCGTTAAGTTTTCTCAAACAGGGCGATGCTGCCACAGCCGCTCTGGAGATCCAGATGGCCCTGGACACGCTGGGAACATCGAAAAAAGGCGATATCCACCATTTTCTGACCCAGCAGCTGGCCGGCATCATTTTTTTGGAAACAGATGATTTGATCAAGGCAGGCCCGCTTCTGGACCAGTCGTTAACGTTTTTTGAGCAGATTTCTTCAGACTTGAGCTGTGTTGAAACCCATCTGATATCCGGAGTGATGGCATGGAAGCAGAAAGATGTTTCCCGTGCCCTGGAACGGATCAACCAGGGATTGACCCTTGCATCCCGGAAAGCCTACACTTTTTTTCCCCTGGTGACAGATACTGTTCTGGTCAAAGCCATTGTCATATGGGTGGGCTATGTGTGCGATAGGGAAGTACTGCCCGCTGTGCTGTCTTTGGGAAAACAATGCAGTTCTTCTTGTATATCTGCGGAAATCGACTGGCTCCTGAGCGAGACCGCAGCCGGTGAAACCGTCCGGGTGACGGAAAATTTACGGGTGCTTCACACAGCACTGCTGCCAGAAATCAGGATTGAAACCCTTGGGCAGTTTGCGGTTCTGTGCAATGATCAATTGATCGATCCAAAGGCATTTGAAGGCAGCCGCCCCATTTTACTGCTCAAATCTATTGTGCTGCACGGGTCAAGGGATATCCCCAAAGAGGTGCTTATCGATGATTTGTGGCCGAAAGCGTCTGCTGCTGCTGGGGAAAAAAATTTCAAAATCAATTTTCACCGGTTGAGAAAAGCACTGGAACCAAACGTTAAAAAAGCGTTCGGGTATGCATATATTGTCCAGAAGGCCGGACTGGTATCCCTTGATCCGGAGCTGGTCAGGCTGGATGTCAGCGAGTTTCTGTCTTTTGCGCTCAAGGCGCAGGAAAATGAGAAAAACAATCACTTTGAAACTGCCCTGACATTTTATGAACATGCAGCAGATCTTTACAAGGGGGATTATTTCAGTGAAGAGTTGTACCTGGAATGGATTTCCAGGAAACGGGATCTTTTGCGGGAAAAATATATTGATGTGCTGCAAAAAAAAGCCAGCCTCCACGAAGAGATGGACCAGATCTCAAAATCTGTAGAAACCTGGCAGCGGGTTCTTGATCTGGAACCTTGTTCTGAAACTGCCTACCAGAACCTGATGATCCTCTATGCAGACTCAGGACAGAAAACCAGGGCAATCAAGCTGTTTGAAGAATGCCGTATGGTGTTGGAATCGGAACTGGGTGTTTTGCCGGATACGGAAACCTGTCAGATTTATGATAAAATCCGTTCTGGCTGATTCTATGGCAGTTTTTGCATTTCTTTGATCAGCAGTCCCAGATCCGGCCGGAGATTGATATCGCTCACATGGATGAACCGGATGATCTGGTGTTTGTCGATCAGAATGATTGCCCGGTCTGCGGTCCCGTCTGACCGCAGTACGCCGTAAGCATCGCTGACTGCGCCATGGGGCCAGAAATCGGAAGCCACATCAAACCAGACGCCGCCCATCTGCCGGGTCCAGGCAAAAAGCGTGGGAACGGCATCCACACTGATACCGATCAAGGCTGTATCGTACCTGTCAAACAGTTCTTTGGCAATATGATACCCAGGCCACTGGTCTGAGCATACCGGGGTCCATGCTGCCGGGATAAAACTGAGCATGACATTTTTTTTGCCGGCAAACGAATCAAGGTCAACCGGTTTTCCGGAAATGGACGGCAGGCTGAAATCCAGTGCACGGTCGCCGATCTTCACCTTGAGGGTGCTGTCCACAGGCTTGAGCGGACCTGGACGGTAAAGTTTGTTGCCGTAGGCAGCCGAACCGGCAAATCCTGCTGAGACTGCGATCGTTGCCAGAACGCACAGGGCTACAATCAAAACGCATATCTGTTTCATGGGGTCACATCCATGCCGACAGGCGATAAAAGGGTTTCAAGAAAGGTCTCAGGGTCGGATATGTCGCCGGACCTGGAATAAAATACTGAAAATCCGCCGGTTTGATCCAGTTTTAACCCAAAAAAATGGGGGGTCCTGACCTCACCGATTTTTTTGTGAATCACAAAATCCCCATCACTGAAAAGGGGGAATTCAATGGCGTATTTTTCTTTGAAAAAGGCCACTTCAAAGTCAGAATTGCCGGCACCAATACCAATGAGCTTGACAGTGTCTCGAAGGTTTTCACGGGCCTGGATCAAATCGAACACCTGATTGACCCTGGCAGCTTCCCGCTGGCAGATGGGGCAGTACATGGAAAAAATCTCAATGATCACCACCTGCGCCCTGATCTGTCCCAGAGAAAAATCGGTTCCAGGTTCAAGGCCCAGGTACTGCTGCTGGTGGGTTTTTTCAGGAACCGGCAGGGTAAAATCCAGCCGGGAATCACTGGACGCACACATTCCTGTGCCTGCCGTAAAGATCAGTAAGGTCCACAGACCCAGAACCGCTGCCAGACAGAAGCTGGCAGACAGTTTGCGATCAATGGCAGCCTGTATTTTCATCGATGCGATCATTTTGATACCCCTTTTCTCTGGCTTGTATCTCAAGATGAAGCGTTGCAACCTGTTCAAGATCCGGAAAAAATTCCCGGTCCATCTGTCGCAGGTCCACCTGTTTGACAAACTGCCGGCAATTGTCACAGACGTTTACCCGGTATTCTTTTTCCGTCTCATTGAAAAAATAGGACTGCATCTGACTTTCAGTGTTCCGGCAGAAAATACAGCCCATTCTTTTGATCTGCCATTGATGTGCACAAAAAGAGCAGTTCAGGTGCTGGCGGCCATCCAGGTCCAGAAAGGAAAGATCCGGTCCATTGCCGCAGATCGGACAATCTTTATCCTGCAGTGTGTCATTCTTTTCCAGGTAAGGTTCAAGCTGCTGCGCACAGGCCCGGATGCTGGGAGTGATACTCAGATGACCCAGCAGAAGCAGCTGCTGGACCGGTACATCCAGTAGCGTGGAAAGGTCCTGCAATCCGGCAGTGTCATGGTTTAATACCGCAGTAAAAAAAGATACAGGGTCAATGCTCTGGTCTGAGATGGCTTTTTTTAAAAACTGGGCATGAAAGGAAATGCCTGGTGCATGTTTTGCCGCCAGTTCACAGATCTCTTTGAAGGTTCTGGCTGCTGACGGCAGATCAATGGTGAATTCTGACGGATCTACCAGGGGCAGTCCATTTTTCTGTTTGATCGCCAGTACATCCGGTTCAATATCAATGGCAGGTACCTGGATATTCTGGAGACTCTGCTCCTGAATGATGAATACCCGGCTGTAAAAATCAAGGATGGACTGATATGACGGCCGCTGTTCCGTGATGAATTGTATGCTCTGTTTGAGTTTTTCAATGTGGTTCATTTTTTTGTCCTTGAAAGCCGCCTGGAACTCCACGGTTCCAGGCGGCCGGATAAACAAAGGTTATGCCTGCATCAAGCGGGCAAACGGGCCCATCATTTTTCGAAGGGCCACAGAGCGGCTGATTCCTGTCCTGCCGGCATCTGCCAGGGCATATTTGGAATAGAGCCCCGGATCAAAGGCCACCAGAAAAATGACATTGACCAGATCCGGATTCAGGAGCATGGCCTGGGTATGTTTGGCCTTTACGGTTTTCAGCCGGTCTTTGGCGATGGACAGAATGGTACTTCTGTCTCCAAACTGCATGGCTCCGGTGGGACAGGCTGTTACACAGGCCGGTTTCAGGCCGTGATGGACCCTGTCATTACACATGTCGCATTTTGCAAGGGTGCCGTCTTCAGCCTTTCTGGGGATGTCATAGGGACAGGATTCAATAACACCTTCTGCATCCACTTGACGGGTCTGCTGGGTATAGATGATGGCGCCGGTAAAATTATCCCGGTAAATCGCCGCTTCGTTGAATGCGGTTTCAAGGCAGGGGGCATCCACGCAATGGCGGCACTGATCCGGAAAGAACAGCCACTGGAATTGCCCGGCAATAACCTCCTCTGTCATGCGGACAAGTTTGTAGGTTGAAAAGGAGAGATCCTGGGGATTTTGATATCCTCCCATATTGGTTGTTTTTTCCGCCGGCAGACCCTGCCATTGCTTGCATGCAACCTGACAGCTTCTGCAGGCGGTACAGACGGTTGTATCGATGAAGATTGATTTGGACATGATCTCTTGCCTCCTTTAAAGCTTTGTCACGTTGACCATAAAGGCCTTGGTTTCGGGAATCCGGGTATTGGCATCTCCAGCTGAAGGGGTCAGCAGGTTGGCGCTTTCCTCCTTTCCTGTGGCCGGCCACCGCCAGCCAAAGTTCCAGGGAATACCGACCTGATGAACCGTTGAATGTCCAATGGAAAATGGTTTGAACCGTTTGGTCACCACGGCAGTGCATTCCAGTGCGCCTCTTGCACTGGCCACTTTGACGCGTTCTCCGTTCTTGATTCCTCTAAGTCTGGCAAGTTCTTCACTCATTTCCACAAACACATTGGGCTGCAGTTCCATGAGCCATTCCTGGGGCCGGGTCATCAGACCGGTCTGCCAGTGCTCTGAAACCCGGTAGGTGGTTCCCACAAACGGGAATCTTGGATCGCAGGTGGCATGGGTGTCTGCTTTTGTGCTGTACACCACAGCCGTTGGATTGACCATCTGGCCACTGAAGATGTTTTTCTCCACCGGGCACTCAATGGGCTCATAGTGTTCGGGAAAAGGACCGTCTGCCAGGCCTGGGCCAAAGAGCTGCGCATGTCCGTGCTTTCGCATGATAAACGGATGTTTTGTGTCGGTCCGTTTGCTACCGTCCGGGTTTTCCATGGGATACCATCCACCGTCCGGTACATCGCCTTCCCATTTGCTGGAAGTATATTTGCCATCTTTTGCATCTCCTGCAAACCGGATAACCCAGTCCTGCTGATCCCAGGGTTTGCCTTTGAGATCAACCGACGCCCGGTTGTAAATGATCCGCCGGTTCACCGGCCAGCACCATGCAAATTCAGGATACAGCCCGATATTGTTGGGTGCATCTATGTTGCTTCTTCTGGCAGCCATATTGCCTTTTTCCGTATAGGAGTTGCAATACAGCCAGTTGCCTGATGCAGTTGACCCGTCTGCCTGAAGAAAGGCAAAGCTGGGAACCAGAGTCCCTTTTTTATAAACGGTTCCCTTAATGGTGACATCTTTTGTAAAGTGGCCGTTAATGGCTTTGGCCACTTTATGGGGATCATAGACCCCATTGGTTTCATAGTCCCATTTCAGGTTGGTGATGGGATCTTTAAAAACAGCACCGGCGGTTTTATAGACCTTTTTGATGTGATGCCCCAGCGCCATGATGATATCCCCGTCCGGCCGGCTGTTGCCCAGTGGTTTGGGGCCCTGGTAGCGCCATTGCATCCACCGTCCTGAATTGGTTATGGAGCCTTCCTTTTCAACGGAAACGGCTGCCGGCAGCATAAAGACTTCTGTTTTGATTTTGGACGGGTCCATGCCCGGGCCGTTCCAGAAGGAACCGGTTTCATTGTCAAACAGGTTGACATTCACCATCCAGTCCAGCTTCCCCAGGGCAGCCCTGGTTTTGGTGGAGTTGGAGCCGGAACAGGCCGGATTCTGACCCCAAGCAAAAAAGCCCTTGATCTGCTCTTTGTACATGGCATCAAACAGGTCAAACCAGGAATAGCCCTTGCCATCGTCCACTTTGGGCAGCCAGTTGAATCCGAACTGATTTTTTTCAGTGGCAGCATCGCCGAAAAAGGCTTTTAAAAGACTGACCGAGTATTTGGGATAGTTCTGCCACCAGTTGGCAGATAACGGATCTGTGCTTTTGGGTGTCCACTTGGTGTTATACGCGTCCAGACTGCTGGTGGATGCCTGGGGGATTTTCAGGTATCCCGGCCAGATGTGCCACAGCAGACAGTGGTCGGTAGAGCCCTGAACATTGGATTCCCCCCTCAGGGCATTGACGCCGCCGCCGGCAACACCCATGTTTCCCAGCAGCAGCTGGATGATGGCCATGGTCCGGATAATCTGAGTACCGACAGTATGCTGGGTCCAGCCCATGGCATACATGATGGTCCCGGCCTTTCCAGCGGCACCGGTGGCGGCATAGGTCTGGTACACCTTGAGCAGGTTTTCTTTAGGAGTGCCTGTTACCTGGGAGACTTTGTCCAGGTCATACCGGCTGTAATGGGTTTTCATCAGCTGGAACACACACTGTTTGTCTGTCAGGGTGCGATCCACTTTTGGTACATTGTTCTGATCCATCTCAAAGGACCAGGAGGCTTTGTCATATCGACCCAGGGCAGGGCCTTCTTCGTTTTTCTGATACCCGGAGAACAGCCCGTCTTTGAAACTGAAATCCTTGTTCACGATAAATCCTGCATTGGTGTATGCTGCAGTATATTCCTTGTTGAACAGATTGTTGCTCAGGATATAGTTGATCATCCCGCCCAGAAAGGCGATATCCGTTCCCGACCGCAAGGGCGCATAGATATCCGCCTTTGAAGAGGTCCGGGTGAACCTGGGGTCGACACTGATCAGTTTTGCCCCTTTTTCCATGGCCTGGGTAACATATTTAAACGAGACCGGATGATTTTCTGCTGCATTGCTGCCCATGATCAGAATGCAGTCACTGTTTTTCAGATCAATCCAGTGATTGGTCATTGCACCGCGTCCAAACGACTCTGCCAGAGCCGCTACAGTGGCGCTGTGTCAGATCCTGGCCTGGTGTTCAATGTAGACAAGTCCCAAAGAGCGCATCAGAGCCTGGTAGATCCAGCATTCCTCATTGTCCAGAGCGGCGGAACCAATCGATGCGATACGGGTGGTCCGGTTGACGGTCTGGCCTTTGGCATTGGTGGTTTCAAATGTCGCGTCCCGTGTTTTTTTCACCCGGTCCGCGATCTGTTCCAGGGCCCAGTCCCATGAGACGGTCTGCCATCTGTCTGAATTGGGTGCCCGGTACATGGGCTGTGTCAAGCGGTTTTCATTTTCAGCCAGCTGTTTGAGAGCGGCACCTTTGGAGCACAACGCCCCCTGGTTGATCACATGATCCGGGTCACCTTCAATATTGATGACCCTGCCATCTCCTTCTTTGCTGGTGTGGACAATGGCGCCGCAGCCCACACCACAATAACAGCAAATGGTGGTGGTCTCTTTGGCATACCGGGTTTTGAGCATGGCAGCATGGGATTTGACAGGCGACAGGTCAAATCCCAGGTTGCTGATGGCAAGACCCGCAGCAGTGGCGCTGGAAACCTTGATAAATTCTCTTCGGTTAAATTCCATCTGAAAATGCCTCCTTGTTTTAGGGGTTAAAACAGTCATGATGCAAGAATGGATGATGTTATTTTGCAATATCACAAGGCGGTTACAAAAGAGTTACAGGCGGGTGGAAGGCGGGAACAGCTTATTATCGGTTAAAAAGGCCGGGATTTTTGGTGACAAAAAGATGAATCCATCGTTCAAGAAATGATTCGTTTTTAGCGGATTTGATATATCCATAGCCTAAAACCGATATGATCAATGCACCGACCGCATCAACCAAAAGGTCCAGCATGGTGTCGGTCAGGCCGGAAGGGTCTCCCAGCATGGGTTTTTGCATATTCATTCCAAAGAAGGTGTCCATGCTGAATTCAAACAGTTCCCAGATCGTGCCGATACCCAG
>JAABSK010000415.1 GCA_011390435.1 Desulfobacteraceae bacterium
AACATCCCAGGATCCCGATGGGCGCTTTTTCAAAGATGGTTCTCATGGCAATCTGCTCTATCTTTGGCAGCTTCGGACGGATGGTATGGGTCACGGCCACCGGAATGGTGCTCAAAACCACAAACACCCCTGCCACCAGAAACAATGTCTGGCTGTGAACATCTCCGACGTTTAGCAATTGCTGCCCCACGGTGCTCCCCATATAAGTCACGATCATGTAAATGGAAAAAATGCGTCCACGGACGGCTGGTTCTGCGCATTCATTGAGCCAGCTTTCAATGACCATGAAAAGCCCCATATTGGAGATGCCGGCAATAAACCGCAATCCTGCCCACAGTATCGGGGAGGTAGAAAATCCATGAATCATCACCACGGCCGTGGTGGCGGCGGCAAAAACCGAAAAGGCACGGATATGCCCCACACTCCGGATGATCTTTCTACACCAGGTGGTACCAGTAACCAGTCCCACAAAATAGGCACTTAGCACCATACCCGTGACTTGGGTGGAAATGCCTTCAATAGACAATCTGAATCCCAGGTAGGTATTGAGAAGCCCCAGACCCATCATCAGCAGGGCCACAGCAGAATACAGGGCAATAAACGGTTTTATATTGGCAAGCATGGCCATTGACTCCTTATGGCTATTTTCAAAAACAAAAGCCTAACTAAATAAACCAAACCAGCGCTTTAGTCAATAATTATTTCCTGGCCTGAATTTGGTGATATCCATGTTCAGGCGTTTGATGATTTTCTGGATGGAGGCCCGCTCCAGGCCGCTGATGCGGGCGGTTTCAGAAATGTTTCCATGGGTGTGTTCAAACAGCTGGGTCAGGTAATTTCGGGAAAAAATATCCAGGGCCTGCTTTTTTGCATGCTTATACAGGACCGGTTTGTCAGCGGAAATGGCCTTGCCGGCATAAGGTGATGTGTCCACCAGGCGGATCAGGGCCGGGTCAATTGGGCCGCCGCCGGAAAACACCACCAGGCGCCGCACCATGTTCAGCAACTCGCGGACATTGCCTGGCCAGGGTTGGCGGGCCAGCCAGGCCATGGCAGCTGGATCGATTTCCAAGGGATCCAGATTCATCTCCCGGCACGTCCTGATCATGAACAGCCTCACCAGTAAAGGAATATCCTCTTGCCGTTCCCGCAAAGGAGGGACATGGACCGACAGTACGTTCAGACGGTAGTATAGATCTTCCCGAAAGGTTTTGTCCTGAATTTTGCCTGGAAGATCCTGATTGGTCAAAGCAATGATCCTTACATCAGCTGTCTTTGACCGGCTGGAACCTACGGGCTTGACCTCCTTGTCCTGGAGAAATTTCAACAGTTTTGCCTGGATGGGAAGATTGATGTCCCCGATTTCATCTAGAATCAGGGTGCCTTTGTCCGCTGTCATGAAAAATCCTTCCCGGTTTCTTTCCGCTCCGGTGAACGCCCCTTTGACATGCCCGAACAATTCACTTTCCAGCAGCGGTTCCGGGATGGCAGGACAGTTCAAGGCATGACAGTCAGCTGTGCTTCGGCGGGACAGCTGGTGAATTTTTCTGGCCACAAACTCCTTGCCGCTGCCGGATTCTCCAGTAACCAGGACGGTGTAATCAGTCACTGCTATGGCGCTGATTTTTTCCTGGACCTGTTTCATGGCACGGCTTTCCCATTGCCAATCGTCAGGAGTCAGTCCGGATACCAGGCTTTTCAGCCGCTGGTTTTCCCGGGCCAGATTGTAATGCTGAATGGCCCGTTCCACCGTATGGAACAGGGTCTGACGCTCCACCGGTTTGGTGATGAAATCCCAAGCTCCTGTTTTCAAAGACTGGACCGCATTTTCAACGGTGGCAAAGCCTGTGATCATGATCACACACATATACGGGTTGAGGTCCAGGGCCTTTGTCATCAGTTCATGGCCTGAGATGCCGGGCATACGCAAATCCGACAGCAGGATCCCGATTTCCCGGTCATGGCATGCGGACAAGGCCGCCTTACCGGAAGTAAATCCCAAAATATCGAACGTGTGAAACTGTTTTTTCAAATGCC
Source organism: Desulfobacteraceae bacterium (assembly GCA_011390435.1). The sequence goes on from JAABSK010000415.1 coordinate 2,038, forward strand.
GGATGATGCCGTTTAAAAAATCGGTATCATCATCCACCACCAGTATACTGAACTCTTTCAACCATTTCTCCAAGTGGATACCTCGTCCTTTTAGATGGATGTCCTGCCGGATGGTTCCGGTGGGGACAAAGCTGACGGAACCGTTGGCAGATATATATCAAACCGGGTTTGGTCGCTGGTATCAACCAAAATACGGCCATTGAGTTCTGAAACAAATCCGTAAACGATGGAAAGTCCTAAACCGGTCCCTTTTCCCACCTCTTTTGTGGTGTAAAAGGGATCGAAAATCCGGTGCTGAATGATATCAGGAATACCTGGCCCGTTGTCTGAAAAACATAACACCACCTGGTTGTTTTCCGACGCTTTAGTTTCAATGGTTATGGTATCCCCGCTTTCCTGCAGGGCATCTACGGCATTGAGCCAGAGATTGGTCAGGATCTGTTCCAAAACAGCCCCGTCACATTTTACAGGCGGAAGTCCCTCTGACAGATCTGTGACGATATCAATTTTTCTATTTACTGCCTGGGCTTTGAAAACGGACACCGCCTGATTTACCACCTGATTCAGGTCACAGGTGCCGGCAATTGATTTTTTTGGCCGGGAGAGGGCCAGCAGATCCTGGACCACCTTCTGCGCCGCTTTGGTATGTTTGGAAATGATATCGATATCAGACACAATCTCCTTGTCTGTCACTGCATCCCTTACCAGGTCGGTATAACATTGAATGACCCCCAGGGGATTGTTGATTTCATGGGCCACGCCTGCGGCCAGCTTGCCGATGGCCCCTAAGTGCTCTGCCTGGTGCATCCGTTCTTCCATTTGTTTTTCCATGGTGATGTTT
>JAABSK010000416.1 GCA_011390435.1 Desulfobacteraceae bacterium
GTTCCCGGTGGTTCAGGCAGCTTTCCTGCCAGATGAACCGCTGCTCGATTTCATCCCGGCATTTTCCTTGAAGTTTTCGGAACAGTGCTGGCGGCATGTTCACCAAAGGCCCCTGATCCATGTTGCCGAACTTGAGAAAATGGATCCTGCGCTTGTCAAAGGCATGGGTGGAGCGGACTACAGTTACTTTTTCTTCTTTGGTCATGCGCCGGTATGTGGATGTTTTGCCGCGTTCCCTGAAATGGGCGGTGGCATGCCGGATATGGGGCCGGACAAAAGGCCAGAAAAGATCTTCCAGTTCGTCGGGATCAACCCGTAGTGCCTGTTTGGAAATGCGGCGGATCAGCTCCGGGCTTACATGCCAGGCATTGCCGCCGGGATAGTCAATCCAGGCTCCGGGCAGTGGCCCCAAGGAGCAGATTTCCCGGAAACTGGAAATGTCGTTTTCCAGAACCGATTCCCTGAGCAGATAGGTGGCCTGCCGGTGTTTGGTTATTTTTGCCAGATACATGGGGTGTCCATTTTGAATCTGTCTGATAAGTCGTCAGGATCAGGTCTTGTTTTCCCAATTTTTATTTTGAAAGCGAGCATTTTTTTAATTCCTAAAGGGTTGCATTTCCTTATTTTTTCAGAAATACCAGTGTTAGTTTCTCTGAGATGGATATGGTTTTAAAACCGGAATGTAAACCGTGAACTGTTTTGATGTACGATCTGTCCCAGTTCATTCATCCAGCGACGTTCATTTTCAGTAAGGGGTCCTTTCTCTTTTAACGCATCAATATTTTGTTTCAGTTCATCCCGGCTGCCTGGACCGGTCAGGACCAGGTCCACTGATGGGTGTGACAGACAGAAGCGGTAGCAGTCGCCGGCGGTCATAACCGGACCCTGCCAGTTTTTGGGCCGTTTGAGCAGGGCGCCCCACCGGGTAGCGGTGTAGGCTACGACAGCGAGATTCCGGTCTGCTGTATAGGGGAAAATATCTTTTTCAGCCCCCTGATGGGCAGCGTTGTACCGGATCATCAACAGGTCCAGCGGTGACTCTTTTGCCAGAATTCCCGCCCGTTTGCGGTCATGGATGCTCACCCCGATTTTCCTGATCATGCCGGCATCCTTCAAAGACAACAGGGCATCTTCAGTGGCGGCGGTCCAGGCGCTGGTACGCCCCAGCCAGAAAAGCTGAAACACATCAATATAATCGGTGCCCAGTTTGCGCAGCAAGTTTTCACAAGCTGGCCGGATACCTCCGGCAAAGTATGCAATGGTGGGGCCGGTGGCCAGAATCACCGACTCCCGGTCCTTTTTCAAAACCGCCTTCAGGGATGCGGTCACTTTTTTTGCCTTGGGTGTCCAGAACAGATAATTAACTCCCTGGTCCAGGGCCCATCCCAGGTCTGTGCCGTCAATACCGTAATGTGTGGCAAGCCCTAAGCGAAAGACTTGCCGGTCAAGGGCCGAAACATTCCTATACAGAAAACGGGTCATGATTCACCTAATATTTACATGGCGTGGGCAGGTGTTTTTGCAGCAAGTTTCTCTGGGCCCGGGAGCGGGCCGGAAGAACATAGGCCGCACATCGCTTTTCAATTTCTCTGGATACGTTGTCTGCCACACGGCCCTTTTGTGATGTGGGCGGCCCCGACTGTATTCCGGTTTTATCAAATATACGGGTAACTCGCTGCTCTTTTCTGTAGAGAGCAGCCGATCCTATGGACAGAAAACTGCCTGTATCAATGGATTGTCTTAGTTTGTCCTTGAGTAAAGGGTCCATGGAAAGATCAAGCCCCTGAAGGAGCCGATTGCAGTGGGTCAGCATCTCCTCATCCAGGATCATTTTTGAAAATCCCGCACCTGCAAAGGATGCCATAAGCCCGGGAGAGCAGAATATTTCATTTACATCGGTCAGGGAAAATGGGGCCAGCGCGGTCATGCAGGATTCAAAACCGCTTTGGTAATCATTTTTTCGGCTGTCTGAAACACATCCGAAAAGGGTGCAGTTTATCTTTAAGTGCCGGCACATCTCGTAAAACATGATCTGGGTATAAAGATACTCCGGGCTACCGTAAGACGGCTGCATGGTTTTCAGATCGGTCATGGTGGAAAAACAGTTGAGGCTTACACCGGTTCCTGGCTTGAGAAGCTGCACATAAACGATGCCGGCAAGGGAGATGGCCATGTCATGAATGACAGTGCCCATAAGGCTTTCGGGTCCCGTCATGAAGGTGAGGGTACAAGGAGAGATGGTTATGCCCTGTGCTTCTTCCACCAGAACTTCCAGATTCATCAGGCATTCTTCATCATAGGACAAGGGTGCCATGGGACAGATGCTTTGTTCCATTACCGTGTCAGCTTCCCTGATCTCTTTGATCAGGTGGATGGCTTTTTTTGCGCTGAAGCGGACATCGCCGTTTCGGGTGTTGGAACGGGTGGCTCGCAGCCCAATGGCCGGCCGCCGGTCTGAATATTTGAGCATCATGGCGATCTGGCCCAGAAATGGGTCCTCACTATCATTTCCTTCCGGATCAGCCACACCGGGATTGGAGGATTCATACAGATCAGATGTTTCCGCCAGTTGATACATTTTAACGGCATCTGCAATGGTGCAACGCTTGAACTGCCCGGTATGGTCATCCTGTATCATGGGGGCATTGCCGAATGGGGAAGATGCAGCCACTCTTTTTTTTTCTGCTAAAGTCCTGGTGGGTTCCGGCAGATTTTTCAGGGCCTGTTCCAGAAGTGAAGCCGGAATCTTAACCTGATTTCCATGGATGGTTGCCCCGTGTTTCTTAAACAGGTTACGGGCGCTGTATGTTTCAAATGTCACGCCAATATCAGCCAGAATGTCAGCGGCCTGGTCGGTGATGGATGTTATGGTT
>JAABSK010000417.1 GCA_011390435.1 Desulfobacteraceae bacterium
CCGGTTTTCTCATCCTGGCCCGGGTGTTCCCCGGCTGGGTGGTGCTGGGGGCCCTGCCGGTTCTGGGGGTACAGGTAGTGTTCACCATGGGACTGGGCATGTTTCTGGCCTGCATCAATGTCTTTTACCGGGATGTGCAGCAGACGGTTCAGGTGATGCTGCAGTTCTGGTTCTGGCTGACCCCCATTGTGTATATCACCGGCACCCTGCCGGCCTGGGTGGCGGACCTGCTGAAATGGAACCCGCTTTTTGCATTGATTCAGGCCTATCAGGGCATCTTTCTGGAACAGACCCTGCCGGACTGGTCCACCCTGATTTACCCCGGTCTGCTGGGCATTTTTTTTGCGGCCCTGGGGATTTTTGCTTTTTACAAGCTGCAGGGTGAGATTGTGGATGCTTTGTAAGGAGAGGCCAATGAAAATTAACATGCACAACAGTTTTTTGTTAGAACTCATACATGATAAAATTTTCATTTGTCCTGTTTGTCAGCATGACCAGTGGGAGTTACGCAGTGAACAATTGTTGTGTCTTTCATGTAAAAAAATCTGGCCGGTGCGGCATGGGGTCCCGGATCTTTATAACCGGTACAAGGCAGTGCATGACCAAGCTTTTTCTTGTGAAGATTTAGAAAAAACCAATGCGCAGATCGTCGATCATCTGATTTCCGTGCTGGATCTGGATCAGGAAACATGCCGGGAGGCGGTTCTGTCAATCTTGAACCGTACCAATGGGTTGTCCGCTATGGATGATGCGCTTACTGCCGAGATTCAGGATGTGATGGATCGTTTTTTTCCTGCTCCCGAGACAGGTGTCACCGCTGTTCCCGCAGACGCCAATAAAGCCCCCTATATACTGCTTGAAAGACATTATTTTCCTGATCAAATGCTCCCAGGCTCAAAAATCACCGCAAATGTCAGGGTGAAGAATATCGGATTTTACCCCTGGTCTTCCAGGACAGACGTGCCGCTGTTACTGGTTGTCAGCTGGATGTCAAAACAGAGAAAAAATTTCTTTCTTCAATCCCCTCCAGTTCGATTTCCAGTGGATATCGCCCCAAAAAGAAGCATCACCATGCCGGTTTCTGTGTCAGCCCCATTGCGCACCGGAATGTATGAACTGACGGTTTGTCTTGTGAACAAAACAGGTCAGGTTTTGACCAAGGCGGATAAACCGATCCTGGTGACCGTCAAATCGCGTTCGTTAAAAGATAGAATCAAACAGATTTTTAATTTTGAGAGGAAGATTGTCTCTCCGGTCAGTTATCAAAAAAACCTGCCATATGACCAGGACCATGAAATCGGGAGAGCTGTTTTTGAGGCAGAATTGAAAAAAAAACCCCGGTTTACCCGTGTGCTTGAAATCGGCTCAGGGGTCCATCCCCAGACCGCCTGGGTCACCAATTCCAAAACCGTGGCCCTGGATATCAGCGCTCCTTTGCTTGAACTGGGCAGTTTGTATTTCTCCCGAAAGCAGCTTAACTCTAAGGTGGCGTTTGTCTGTGCAAATGGGTATTTCCCTCCGTTCAAATCCGGCTCGTTTGATGCCGTAGTACTTTTCAGCACACTTCACCATTTCCCGGAACCGGAAATGGTTCTGAAAAACACAGCCCGTCTTCTGAAAAAAGATGGGTTTGTCGCAGTCATGTGTGAACCGGTGAATGATACGTTGGAAGGAAAAGAGACCATCCGGGAGCTACGCAAAGGGATAAACGAGCAGGTCTTTACTTGGTCCGAATATAAACGGATTTTTGATATGGCTGGATTGCATCCATCCTATGTGCAAATAGACGGCGGATCATTGAAAGCCATTTTAAAATGATTCTGAATCTGGGCGTGCATCTTTTGTGCGATCGCCGGCCAGTCGAATTTTTCCACGGCCAGGGTGTGGGCAGAATCAATCACTTGTTGAACCGTGTCTGCAGGGCAGGTGAAAAACCGGTCTATGGCATCGGGAAAGGATGCGATATCAGCGATCAGAAGGTCTTTTCCGGGTTCACACCCCAGGCCGCGCATTCCGAACGAGGTGGAGATCACCGGCACGCCCGCGGCAAAATATTCCAGCATTTTAAGGTTTGTTCCGGATCCGCTGGTCATGGGATTGAGGGCCACATCAGCCATGGAAAGAATCTCGGCTTTCATGTCCTCCGCCACCACCCCGGCCATGCCCAGGTTCGGGGGCAGGTCATGCTCCCCAAATGCCAGTCCACCACTACCCAGAACCAGAAACATCACCCGGGGAAGGTTTTTGGCAAACCCGATGATGTGCGCGATGGCCTCCAGGTTGGGTCCGTGCCAGCTGCCGATGAACAAAGCGATTTTCATGGTCGGCACCCCCAGCCTGGTTTTCATGGTCCGGCGTCTTGAAAGCGGGGTGAACGGGATGTCGCTGATGGTAACACCGTTGGGCACCTCGATTCGAACCGCCCGGGTATTTCCATAGACCTGAGCCAGTCGGTCCAGATCGGTCCGGGTGCAGGCATAGACCAGTTCCGATTCTTTCCAGCAGCGGCGTTCCACCGTCCTTGTTTCTTCCAGCAGGGCCTGTGCCGTGTCAGAAGCGGAAAGGATCTTTTCTTTCAGGTCGATTTCCACGTTATGGGCTTCATACCACAATGGTTTGCCCGGTGCACAGGCTGTCAGTGCATCCACCAGATAGGGGTGGCTGGCCACCACGGCATCCGCTCCGGCGGCAGATGCTTTCAGTGCGTCTGCATAGTCAGGGGTCAGATGATACAGCCGGGGCATGGCCGCGTCGGTGACCGGTACCTGGCCGGCTGCCAGACTCAGCCGGGTTTCCTCTGATTCATGGGCCGGGGTTTTGGGAATCCGGATCTCTGTGACGCCCGGCGCGATCAGGCCTT
>JAABSK010000418.1 GCA_011390435.1 Desulfobacteraceae bacterium
GGATGTCGGGAGTTCAAATCTCTCCGCCCCGACCAAACAATTCGGACAACCGAATCGCAATTTTTTCCCCTTGCCTGTCCTGTTTAAAAATTTCACATACATCTTGAAAAAACAATTTAAACCTTATATAAATATAATTTCCGGCCGGCAGACCGGATACGGTCAATTCTGATCGGTCGCCTTGTAACAGAAGGACATGAACCTCGTCAGGTCCGGAAGGAAGCAGCGATAAGTGATCTCTCCTGTGTCAAGGATCGATCCCGATCATGCAATTTCTCTGCATCTCCTGTCGGCCGGTTTATTTTTTCCCACCGCTTTTTATGTCTTGACATGCAATCAAACAGACTTACTTTTCAGCCATAATTTTAAAAAGTAATATCATTTGCCAATTAAAATTAAAAATATTTTGGATCAGGAGAATAATTTGGTACTGAAAGAAAAATCAAGGGGAGAATCCAACGCGAAAGACCCTTCTCCCCTGAAGGATACGGAATCGGCTGTAGAAGAAAAAGACACTGACGGCCTTGATTCCCCTTCTCAGAAAAAAGACATCGCTTCGCTGGAAGCAGCACTTGAAGCTGAAAAGGATCGATTCATCAGACTTTCTGCAGAATTCGACAATTACCGAAAAAGAAAGCAAAGAGAAATTGACGAATTCAAAAAATTCGCCAATGAAATGGTTTTTAAACAATTTCTGCCGGTTGTGGACAACCTGGAACGGGCCATGGCCTCTGCTGAAAACAACCAGGATCTTGAAACCCTGTTGAAAGGGGTAAAACTGACCCACAAGGAAATTTTGAAGGTGTTTCAGGATTTCAATGTCAAATCGGTTCAGGCTGAAAATCAGCTGTTTGATCCGAATTTCCATCAGGCGGTCACCCAGAAGGAAACCAATGAGGTCCCTGAAAATACGGTAACCGATGTGCTCCAGACGGGATACCTTCTTCATGACAGATTGATCCGGCCCGCCATGGTTGTCGTTTCAAAATCAACAGGCAATGATACAGATAAACCCGAAGAAAATTAAAGATATATTGGAGGAAATGTTATGGGAAAAATAATCGGAATAGACCTGGGAACCACCAACTCCTGCGTCGCAATCATGGAAACCGGCGGAGAAGCCAAAATTATCACCAATGCGGAAGGCGGTCGTACTACGCCCTCCATTGTAGCCATCACTGAAGGCGGAGAACGGATTGTGGGCCAGACGGCAAAACGGCAGGCCATCACCAATCCTGAAAATACTGTATTCGGCGTCAAGCGCCTGATCGGCAGGAAATTCAACTCAAAAGAGATTCAGACCGACATCCCCAACCTGCCTTATAAAATTGAAGCGGCTTCCAATGGGGACACCCGGATCAACTTGAGGGGCAAGCAGTACAGCCCGGCTGAAATTTCTTCATTCATTCTGGCCAATATCAAAAAAACCGCTGAGGATTATCTGGGTGAAGAGGTTACAGAAGCGGTCATCACGGTACCTGCCTACTTCAATGACAGTCAGCGTCAGGCCACCAAAGATGCCGGCAAAATTGCCGGTCTGGAGGTCAAACGGATCATCAACGAACCCACGGCCGCTTCTCTGGCATATGGACTGGACAAAAAAGGGGAAGAAAAAATTGCGGTCTTTGACCTGGGCGGCGGGACCTTTGATGTTTCCATCCTTGAAATCGGCGATGGGGTGTTTGAGGTGAAATCCACCTCCGGAGATACCCACCTGGGCGGTGAAGATTTTGATCTGAGAATCATCGAATACATTGCCAGCGAATTCAAAAAAGATCAGGGTATCGATGTCCGCAGCGATAAAATGGCACTTCAGCGGCTCAAGGAAGCTGCGGAAAAAGCCAAAATGGAACTGTCCAGCTCAACAGAAACCAATATCAATCTGCCGTTTATCACGGCAGATGCTTCCGGCCCCAAACACCTGGACGTCAGACTGACCCGGGCCAAACTGGAATCGCTGGTGGCGGATCTGCTGGATAACCTGGAAGGCCCATGCAAAAAAGCATTAAAAGAAGCCGGACTGGGTTCCGGAGGTGTGGATGAAGTGGTTCTGGTGGGCGGTATGACCCGTATGCCCGCAGTTCAGCAGCGGGTTGAAAAAATATTCGGCAAAAAACCCCACAAAGGGGTGAATCCGGATGAAGTGGTGGCCATGGGCGCGGCTGTCCAGGCCGGTGTTCTGCAAGGGGATGTCAACGATGTTCTGCTGCTGGATGTCACCCCGCTTTCCCTAGGTATTGAAACCCTGGGCGGAGTCATGACCAAACTCATTGAAAAGAACACCACCATCCCCACCAAAAAAAGCCAGGTGTTCTCCACGGCTGCGGACAATCAGCCGGCCGTGTCCATCCACGTGCTTCAGGGTGAACGGGAAATGGCAGCGGACAACAAAACGCTGGGCCGGTTTGAACTGACCGATATCCCGCCGGCACCGCGCGGAGTTCCCCAGATTGAGGTGTCCTTTGATATCGATGCCAATGGTATTGTCCAGGTGTCCGCCAAAGACAAAGCCACCGCAAAAGAACAGTCCATCCGTATCACTGCCGCCTCCGGTCTGTCGGACGAAGAAATCGAGAAAATGGTCCAGGATGCGGAAATGCATGCAGAAGACGACAAAAAGAAACGGGTTCTGGTGGATACCCGAAACCAGGCGGAAGCCCTGGTGGACCAGACGGAAAAAACGTTGAAGGAACATGGCTCAAAAGTGGATGCAGATACCAGAAAGAATATTGAATCTGCTGTGGAAGCGTTGAAACAGGCCAAAGATTCCGATAATGTCGAAGACATCAAGCAGAAAATCGAAGCCCTTTCTCAAGCATCTCACAAACTGGCTGAAGTGATGTACCAGCA
>JAABSK010000419.1 GCA_011390435.1 Desulfobacteraceae bacterium
CCGACACTGCAAATCTCCCTTACCCCCCTCTCTGTACCCCTGTTTCCTGTGTGGTTCAATCACCCTCCTCCTGTTCCACCACACAGCACGGAGAAATACAGGGAGTTTTTTCCTGGGAGAGTCTGTGTCAGGCCAATAAAAAACGTGGTCTGTCCCCTATTTTTCCCCTGTAACCGGGTTTGATGTCGATTCGATGACTTGACCTCCCAGCATGACTTGTCCTCCCTGAATGCGCAATTGCAGGGATTTATCCGTAAAATCAATATCCTGGAATGTTACTGTTGCCGGTATTTTCAGCAGGGTACCGTCAGTTCCCTGAAAGGTTACCACCGTGCCGGACCGGTATACGGTGAACAACCCGGCACCAGATTGAATTTCAATCAGGTTTTGTCCCGGAAAGTTGATCAGCTCCGCTTTGGCACCACTTTCAAGGGTAATGCGATCAGCACCCGAAGTACCGTATACACACACTGTATTGCCGGCATAGATGACCGCTTCCTGCGAAACCCCTGTCAGTATGATGACAGGATCATTTGTGCTTTCCGGACCGGTGAACCATATCAACCGGCGGCACAACTCCACCCAGGTATCCACCGGGGCTTCGCGAGGATCGATTTTAACCCCCAGCACGACAGGGGTTTCGGTGTTCTGCATAAAGCTGTAAATTGCCCGCCCGTTTTCAATTTTCACTTCTTCCGTGGTTTCCTGCTCAGAAACCAGAAACTGTTCTACGGAATTGTCAATAAGCAGCCAGGCTCCTTCAAAATCCGCAGCTGTTTTTCCCGGAATCAAGTCAGCAATTTCTTGGGCTGTAATTTCCACCTCACAGGTTTCCCCCGGGGTGCAATACTGTTCCACCACACAGTCTGCATACTCGGTTGTGCAGGCAGGATTTGCCTGGCAGCCGCGCTGGTACCCCAGCTCAAACGCCATCTGGGTGATGGAAAACAGCGGTTTCATTTCCTGATGGGCCTGTTCCGGATCCGGCAGATCCACATTTTCGGGCAGATTGCTGGTATCCCCGCTTTCCAGCCATTCCTGGGTTTCATCGATCAATGTGTCATAGCGGGCGTTATTTTCTGTGGCTTCCAGAAACGCAATAAAATCCGGATTGGACTGCATGATCTGTAAGGCATTGCCCAGCATTGCTTTTGTGGCCTGTTCAGCTGACATGGGAAATGATCCACCACTGCCAGATAATAAAGACAGGATCATCTCCAGGGGGTTTTGGGAGGCCGGTGGGTCGAGATCCCAGATCAAAATGGGGAAAAACCCGGTGAAGGTACACAGTTCAGGCGGGTCTCCGATTTCACAATCCGTATCAAGAGAAACGGAAAACGGCAGTGGCAGAGAAACCAGATCATAACTGACGCTGACCCCGGAATCAAGCTGAATGCCCCGCTTCAAAACATCGGTGTTGGATTCTCTGAAAAACGTTATGCCGGAACTCAAGGCAAAGGATATGCTGGGAGCCCCGAACGCCCCCACTCCCATGACCGGGGCTGAAGCATCGAACAAATTTTTGGACAACCCCACGGATTTGACCTCCGCATCCGGCAGGGAAGCGGGCAGGCGGTCCCTGCCAACCAGATTCAGTGCCCCGTAGAAATACTTGAACCCGGCATTGACATTGACACCGGAATAAACGGATTTTGAACTCTGCAGGGCCAAATACACCGCTTCCGGGGCAAAATACACCACCCAGGCGTAGCTTTCGCCTTCCGGGACATAGGTTTCGGAAAAATTTGCGTCCCACCCGATCCACAGACTCCAGTTCCCGGTCAATGTCTGAAAAGTACCGATATCCGAATATGCCTGCCCATATTGCAGATTGGCATGGGCCTGCGGCACAAAAAAGGACAGCCCCCAGCCTGCAGCCAGGCAGAAAAGGATCAGCCGCTGCCACACGTTTTTCCATGAGTTTCCAGCTCTAAACGATGTCATCATAACCTCCTTTGAAATTTTTTAGTTATTGATGAATCAGGCTTCCTGATATGGATGACAAAGGATGGCAGGTGACTTGACCATCAGACCATGTTCCGGTTCCCGAACCCTGGAGCGACTGCTTGTCATTTGAAACGGTGGCGTTATAAACGGCGTTTACCTGTCCTCCGGCTTCATACCAGCTTGAATGAACGGTAAGATGATTTCCTGAAATAGTACCGGTCCCCCAAATACCATAAGAATCCTGAAATGATGCAGCACATCCATTCTGGGAAATTGAAACATCAAAGCTGTCATAGTCAATTCCGCCACCGCAGTTCTGGAGGTTTATTGTTTCAAACACAGTATAGCGGAGACCGTCCAGATCAACGCAATCAGGAAGAGGGATCATATCATTAATCTGAGACTTTGCAGTATTAACGGAAGACTGTTTGTCGGTAACGACCAGGCCGGTTTGACCAAACTGGGTGGATGTATCCCAGTCTGCAGGCGGTTTTTCAACAGTATCCGCCATGTAGTCAGAGACTGCAACCCGATTTTGAAACTGGTTGTACGCGGTAACAGTTACAGCATCATCAGGATCATAATATGCACCGTCAGGGGCGTACAGCTGGATAGCATTTATAAGGGAAGCAACAGCTGTACCACGAGCAGTGCCGGCATCAAGCAGCCCCACCCAATAGCTGATGCCTTCAAAATCTTCAGCAATGGTTTTGTTGAGTGTGTTATAATAAATATGTTCAATAGATGCCTGGTTGGTGTTTAAATTGGCGCCAAAATAATCTCTGGCCGCCTGTGTGGCCAGCATTAAAGTTGCTGCTGCAGCCATATCTGATTGAGATTGCCAGTAGAGATTACCTTCACTCTCTGATGCCCTGTTGAAAATGGATACATAGAGTTGTGAT
>JAABSK010000420.1 GCA_011390435.1 Desulfobacteraceae bacterium
ACCCTGTTCACTGCCCCCACTGCTTTCAGGGCGATTAAACGGGAAGATCCCAAAGCCCTCATGATGAAGGATTTTGATCTGTCCGGATTCAAATATCTGTTTCTTGCCGGCGAGCGGCTGGATCCAGACACCCTGTTCTGGGCACAGGATGCTTTAAAGGTTCCGGTGATTGACCACTGGTGGCAGACAGAAACCGGATGGGCCATTGCTGCCAATTGCGTGGGACTGCATCGATTTGATGTCAAACCCGGATCTCCCACAAAACCTGCTCCCGGATGGAACATGGCAGTACTGGGAGAAGATGGTCGACCGGTTGCTGCCGGTGAGATCGGGGCGATTGTGGCTGAACTCCCCCTGCCGCCGGGAACCCTGCCCACCTTGTGGCAGAATGATCAGCGTTTCAAAGATTCATACCTGAGGGCATTTCCAGGGTATTATGAAACTGCGGATGCCGGCTATATCGATGAAGACGGTTATGTGTTTGTCATGGCCCGGACAGACGACATCATCAATGTGGCTGGCCACCGGTTGTCCACCGGTGCAATGGAAGAGATCATTGCCGGCCACCCGGATGTGGCTGAATGCGCTGTCATGGGCGTGGAAGATGCCCTCAAAGGACAGATCCCTCTGGGCATGATGGTGTTGAATGCAGGAGTGGACCGGGATGAAGCGGATATTATCCGGGAAGTGATCGATCTGGTGCGCTCCGGAATCGGACCGGTGGCAGCATTTAAAACCGCCACCATTGTCAAGCGCCTGCCCAAAACCCGGTCCGGAAAAATTCTCAGAGGCACCATGCGGGCCATTGCCGACAAAAAAACATATAAAGTTCCGGCAACGATTGATGACCACACCACCCTGGATGAAATCGAAGTATCCCTGGCAAAGATTGGTTATGGAAAAAAGGCGTGATGCATGCAATATCAACCCATTTTTAAAAAAGCATGTGGAAAGGAGGTGGTGTGGTATGCCCTGATTATCCAATGAGATGATCACAAAAAAAGATCCAATCACATTTAATTCAATGAAACTTGAGGAGATTAATTATGGATCCAAAGATGTGGGTGTATATTCTGCTGGGATTATACATCGTCTATTGTTTCTGGTGGGGCCTGCGCGGATTTTTTACGGAAAAAACCGCTTCAGGCTACGGTATTGCCGGCCGTTCCATTCCCTTTATTGCATTTTTGATGGCTGCAACTGCTGCATCGTTTTCCGGGTGGACCTTTGTCGGCCATCCGGGACTGATCTGGAAAGCCGGCCTGGTATATGCGTTTGCTTCCTTTTATGTCCTGACCATTCCCATCACCGGTGCTTTTTTTGCCAAACGCAACTGGCTCATGGGGAAACGTTATGGGTTTATCACACCCGGTGACATGTTCTCCTACTATTATAACAATGAAGCGATCCGGTGGCTGACTGTCCTGGCCGCCATCCTGTACTCCATTTTTTACTCAGGGCTTCAGCTCATTGCCGCAGCCAAGCTTTTCTACTGGGTGGCAGGCGTTCCCCAGACCTTCGGCCTGATCTTCATGGCAGCCATCGTCTGGTTCTACGTGGTCACCGGCGGTCTGAAAGCCAGCACCTGGGTCGGCGTTCTCCAGTTCTGCCTGCTGGTGGGCGGCATCACCCTGCTGGGATTTTACGTAATCACCTCAGACCTGTTTGGCGGCTGGTCCGGATTTGTCGCTTCCATGGGCACCCTTGAAGATAAATACATGAAAGTTCCAGGCCTTATCCATTTCGGCCTGGGCACTGGCGGCTGGACTGCTGTGATGATCCTCACCTATATGTTTGCCCTTATGGGAATTCAGTCCTCTCCTGCCTTTACATTGTGGAACTTTGGTTTGTCATCACCCAAACCACTTGCCTGGCAGCAGGTGTTCATGTCCACGTTTGTCGTGGGGATTGCCCTGTTCTTTTTTACCGCCTTCCAGGGCATTGGGGCACGGATTCTCATGATGGCCGGTGAACTGTCCCCCCAGGTGGACGGGGATGTGGTTCCCATGCTCATGACCAAATTCCTGCCGGGACCGGTTCTCGGCCTGGTCTTTTTAGGTGCCATTGCTGCGATTCACTCCACAGCAGCCCCCTATATCGGAACCGGCGGTACCATCATCCAGAGGGATGTATGGTGGCGCTATGTTAAAAAACAGGGCGGGTCCCATTCCGAGCAGATCTGGACCAACCGGATTTTTGCGACGATCCTGACGGTTGCAGCTGTTGTCGTCAGTCTGACATCCACCGATGCCATCGTGATGATCGGCGGGTTTGCCACCGCCTTTGGTACCATCATGTACATCTGCCTTCTGGGAGTCCACTGGGGATTCAGGTTCCCGAGCATCGGCGCGGTACTCGGTCTGCTGGCCGCTATCATCGCCTGTTTTATCACCTATTATATCTATCAATATCCATTGTCCATGCACACTGCCTTCTGGGGAATCTTCACCGGACTGGCTGTGGCATATCTGTGCCGGGGCATCGGCATCAAAGATGATGAAGAAACCATCGCCCGCCAGAAAGAGGTCAGAGAATGGCTCGATTCCATTGACGGCCCGACTGAAAAAGGCAAAATCTGGCGCGCCCGGATGAAGATCATCGTTCCGATCTGGTTCCTGATGGCCCTTGGACCCGGAGTCATGATCGGCAATACCGCCATTTCCTTCTGCGGATTCCCGGCCATCTGGTCATGGCAGATCATGTGGTGGATTCTGGGGATCGTGATGATGTGGGCCCTGTGTTTTAAAGCGGAGATGTCCACCACTTCGGATGAGCAGATCCGGCGGGCAGACATTGAAACCATGGATGTAACCAAAGAAGCCGATTAACAAAGGAGAATTGATTATGG
>JAABSK010000421.1 GCA_011390435.1 Desulfobacteraceae bacterium
CACCATCCGGGATGTGGCCAGGCAAATGGACCATATCACACGGAACCTGCTTCTCAATCGGGGAGCTGAAATCATTGAGTATGATTATAATTCGGTCCGTGACAGACTGTCGTTTCTTGAAAAGGAAGAGGTGTTTATCCGCCCGTTTCCACCGCTGATGAAAGAAATTCAACAAAAAATAGATGGATTTGCAAAAAACGATATCCAGAACGGATTCAAGGCTGTTGACTGGTGTCTGCAACATGGCCTGTACCAGCAGGCCATCACCATGCTTCAAGAAAATGTGATCAGTTTTGTTCTGGATTGTGAAGACCTGGACTGGGGACTTGAAGCACATAGAACCGCTGCAGCAAAGGCCATAAAACTGGTATCTCACAAAAACAACGTATACAAAGGAGATCCCGCTGCAGAATCACTGGTC
This sequence comes from Desulfobacteraceae bacterium, assembly GCA_011390435.1. The sequence continues at coordinate 422 of JAABSK010000421.1, forward strand.
AAACAATTGATGGCCAATCCTTTTGTGCAGGTAGTGGCATCAGACCTCGAGTCTTTGAGCAAAATCAGAAATGATGTCAATCATGGGGGATATCTAAGGGAATACAATAAAAAAGCGAACACGGCGGACATTATTATGAAAAAATTCAAGAAAATACAAAACCGTATTCAAGAAAAAACAGTTGAAAAAGCACGGCAGGTTTTTATCCAATAAAAAACGGAGAGTATTATGAGTGTTAGCAATTTGGACCCAACCGTTCTGAAGGTCGCCATGGCGGGATTCATCCATGATCTGGGCAAGTTCATTGATGTCAGCTGCCTGGAGCTTCCGGGAGATTATCTGGAAAACAATGCCGGGGCGTTTCTGCCGGTGTGGAACGGCAGATATTCCCACCGCCATGCGCTGCATACCGCCGCTTTTATTGACAGTATGTCCGATTATCTGCCCCCGTCCTGCAATGATCCGGCATGGGGGAAGGGAGAGGCATTCATCCGGCTGGCATGCGCCCACCACCGTCCGGATTCTCCATTGGAAGAGATCATCACCCAGGCGGATCATATCAGCAGCGGCATGGACCGGGAAACTTTTGACAGGGATCTGAGTGAATCGGTTCACTACAAAGATTATCAGAAAACCCGATTGATACCTGTTTTCAGTCATATCCGTGTTGATGAGCCCAGGGAAAATATGGGCCTGGATGATATCGATGCCAGGTATGCGCTGGGAAAAATGAGCCCTGAATCGATTTTTCCGGCTGCCAGGGAAAAAACAATCCCTGCCGGTGCAGCCCAGGCACGCAGGGATTATGAAAATTTGACCCGGGGATTTCTGGAAAAATTCAAAGCCCTTGCCCATAAAAACCAGGACACGGCTTTATGGTTTGAACACTTTGATTCCCTGCTCATGCAGTATACATCATCGGTTCCGGCAGCCAGGGTAGGTCATGTCATTCCCGATGTGTCCCTGTACGATCACATGGCAACCACCTCAGCACTGGCTACGGCCATGTATGTTTATCATGATCATTTCGGGACCCTGGACAGCGCCAATGTCAAAAATGATTCTCTGGACAAATTTCTGTTGATCAGCGGTGATTTTTACGGAATCCAGAATTTCATTTTCACAGGGTATGGAGATACCCGGAAGTACCGCTCCAAACTCCTTCGAGGCCGGTCATTCAGCGTATCTTTGATGTCCGAACTGACGGCGGACCTGATCTGCCGCAAAATCGGGCTGCCCCATTCATCCCTGGTGCTCAACGCCGGAGGACGGTTCACCATTCTGGCCCCCAACACCCCAAAAAGCGTGGAAACCATCCGGGAAGTCAGTGAACAGGTCAACCAATGGCTTGTAGAACGGGCTTTTGGAGAAACCTGCATCGGGTTGAGCAAGGTAACGGCAACCGGTCTTGACTTTCAAAAAGGCCGGTTTGCGTCCCTGTGGGACCGCATGACATCTGCCATGGAAGAGGTTAAATTTTCACGTATGGACCTGGATCAATATGGCGGCACCATTAAAACGGGAGACTATCTGAACCGGTTTCACAATGACCTGAGCCCGGGCATCTGCCCGCTTTGCGGCAAACGCCCTGCTGCCATGAATATCCTGCTCGATGAGATCCATGTCTGTGCCATGTGCCGGGATCATGTTTTCCTGGGTGAAAATCTGGTCAAACAATCCCACGCAGTGATCTGTGACCCGGAAGGCAATCTTGACGGCAAGCGGCTGCTGGATCCTGTTTTCAGCGCCTATCAAATACTGTTTCCTGAAAATGAAGTTCGTGACCATGCAACAGGTGAAGATCATGGAGCCGCCTGGGATAATGGACATATTTTAAAATACTGGAAAATCAGAGCCATGTCAGTCGATGATGCATCAGGTATCACTGAAAAACACATCAATGGCTATGTTCCGGTTTATAACCATGAGGATAACTTTGATGGAGAAACCCAGCCGGGGATGCCCAAAACATTGAATGACATTGCAGCGTCCGCTGCAACAAATAACCAGGGGACTCATGCCCTGGGTGTACTGAAAGCGGATGTGGATCATCTCGGTTTAATCATGGCCTGCGGACTTGCCGACAACTTGTACACCATATCCCGGATTGCCACATTGAGCCGACAATTCAATCATTATTTTGCCGTCTATTTACCTTCGCTGCTGGAAAGCGATTCCCGTTTTCATGATGTATATACAGTATTTGCCGGTGGAGATGATCTTTTCCTTATCGGCCCATGGAACCGGATTATCGATCTCTCCCGCATTCTCAACCAGACGTTTCAACAGTATGTGTGTCAGAACAAAGAGATCCATTTTTCAGCCGGTATAACGGTTCACAAGGCCCACACCCCCGTTGACGTCCTTGCCGCCACTGCGGAAGAAGCCTTGGAAATGTCAAAAAAGATGGGTAGGAACCGTATCAC
>JAABSK010000422.1 GCA_011390435.1 Desulfobacteraceae bacterium
AACCGTCAGATTTGCCGTTCACGCCATCAATACCAATGATGATGTTCCGCAGTGACTGGCAGCAGAAGTCTATGATCCAGCCCATTTCAACATTGGTCGGATCAATGTCGAGTCTTTTCATGCCGGACAGTCTTTCAAGCTGTTCGTCGGTATAGTTTCTTTCGTGCTGCAGGCGGGATGTCAACGCAACCATGGCAAGGTTGTGAGCGTTCATGATCGCATTGATGTCACCGGTAAAACCAAGGGAAAACGGTGTCAACGGAATACACTGAGCAAGACCACCACCGGCTGCAGACCCTTTAATGTTCATGGTTGGTCCGCCGGAAGGCTGACGAATGGCAGCGCATACACTCTTGCCGATCTTACCAAGACCCTGAACAAGGCCCATGCTGGAAGTTGACTTGCCTTCTCCAAGCGGTGTGGGTGAAATCGCGGTTACATCAATGTATTTTCCATTGGGCTTGTCCTTGAGGCGCTCAAGAACTGCTCTGAAATCAATTTTTGCAATGTAGTGCCCCTGGGGAAGCAGTTCTTCTTTGGTCAATCCCAGTTTTTCACCGATTTCATAGATGGTGAGCATGTTTTTTTCCGCATCTTGTGCAATTTCCCAATCTGCATGTTTGGTTGGATCTAATGCCATGATATACTCCTTTAATACTGTGGACTCGTTATGAGCCGGATTTAAATAAAGAAATGATGAGACCAATAGATACGTTTGGTCATAAAATTTTATGTGCATCACTTACCTATAAAATTAAACGTAAAAAATCAACTTTTTTCGCCAGCAGAAGTTTCATTTATTAAATAAATGAAATTCATTGCCTGCCGGCAATCGATACGTACCGCAAAAATGCCGTTTATAAGAGGGTTTTCAGCGACATGTCGTTGAACGCAATAAATTCACTCATCTATTGACAAAAAACCCTACAAATTATAAACCATATCGTGTTAATAATGACTATTGAACTAGGATATGATAAGGACAGATATATGAAAAGGGGTACCGGGGTAAGGTCAGCACTGTTTGATCCGGGTGTCGTATTTTCTATCTGCCCTTTTCCGGTAGTGTCCTGCCAGTTTAATCTTAACCACCCCCAACTCATAACTATCGTTAAAATCTTAGGAGGTAAAAGTGGGATTTGAAATAACCAAAGAAAAATATGCCGGCAGTATCAAAGGCATCACCATAGGAAAAGGTGACAATGCACTTACTGTTGGCGGCCAGACAAGTTATCCTTTCTATCAGTTTGAAGGGACCATCCCGAACAAACCCGTAATTGCAATGGAAATCTGGGACATCACCCCTGAAGACTGGCCAGAAGCAGCATTGGCCCCGTTCAAGGATGTCGTGTCCGATCCTGCCGCCTGGGCAAAAAAATGTGTTGAAGACTACCAGGCCCAGGCCATTGTGCTTCAGCTGAAAAGCACAGATCCCAATGACATGGATGCCAGCGCCGACGATGCAGCAAAGACCGTAAAAAAAGTTCTGGCAGCGGTTAATGTACCGGTCATTGTCTGGGGCTGCAGCGTTCCGGCAAAAGATGAAGTTGTTCTTAAAAAAATCTGTGAAGTCTGTGACGGTGACAATCTGGTCATCGGCCCTGTGGAAGAGAAGAACCACAAAGGCATTGGCGCTGCTGCCATGGGATACAAACATACTGTCATTTCATCGTCTCCCATCGATGTCAACCTTGCAAAACAGGTCAACATTCTTCTTGAAAACCTGGGGGTTTCCCTTGATAACGTAATCGTAGACCCCACTACCGGCGGTCTCGGCTATGGGCTTGAATACTCCTATTCCGTAATGGAACGACTGATTCAGGCAGCCATGACCCAGGGGGATGACAAACTGCAGAACCCCATGATCAACAACCTTGGAAATGAAGTCTGGAAATGCAAGGAAGCAAAGCTCACTGTTGACAATGCCCCGGAACTGGGCGACCCTGAAAGACGCGCCATTCTCATGGAAGCAGTTGGCGGCGTCTCCTATCTGATGGCTGGATCCAGCATTCTGATCATGCGTCATCCAGAGTCTGTCAAGCTGGTCAAATCATTTATTGACCTGATGGTAAACGGTGGCTCTGCAATGGATGTTGCCCCCATTGAAAAACGACTGGATGATGTTGATATCGATTTTGCAGCAATGGCACCGGCACCGGATCTGACCATTGAAGAAGAAAAGAAAAAAGCCGCTCCTGCAAAAAAAGCGGCCCCTGCAAAACCGGCAGCAGCACCTGCTGCAGCCAAACCAGCCGCACCGAAAACTGAAGCTGCGCCAGCCAAAGAAGCTGCTCCTGTGAAAGAAGCCGCTCCTGCTGCAGATCCAGAAGCAGAGGCCAAGGCCAAAGCAGATGCTGAAGCAAAAGCAAAGGCGGATGCAGAGGCAAAAGCCAAAGCAGACGCCGCTGCCAAAGCCAAAGCTGAAGCAGACGCAAAAGCCAAAGCTGAAGCAGATGCCAAGGCTGCTGAAGCCGCTAAAAAACAGGCTGAAAAAGATGAGGCTGCCAAACGTGAAGCAGAAGAACAGGCACTCAGAGATAAACGCGCTGCTGACAAAGCAAAACATGCAACAGCAGATGATGCCCCGAAAACAAAAGTTAGTGTGACCGCAGCAAAAGTCCAGAAATCAATGCTTGACAAAATCATTGAAAATCTTGACCGGATTCATAAACGCGTCAGCTAATTGCGATACGGTTGCTGCTGCGATACCCGTTGCACAACTATTTTATTTTATAATCAAGAGGAGGAACCTCTAATGGCCGAAAAAACTACAGACAAAGGACCAAAGCTTGCTGATCCGATAGCAGCATCATATGAAGTATCAACCCAGGAAATGATCCTG
>JAABSK010000423.1 GCA_011390435.1 Desulfobacteraceae bacterium
AAAAAAACCGGGTTATCACATCGTTTTTAAAAGCCGCTATCATGGCCGTGCCGGTTGCCAGAAAAAACTCCATGTTTGGTTTCAATCCCCCCGCCTATGTCATGGGACTCAGGCGCTCCGGCCAGCCCTTATCCCTGGTCAATGCCTTTGAAACACCGGTGAAAAGTGCTGAAGGATATGTTGAAAAAAGCATTGCCGCAATGAAAGTCCATTGGGAAAACCTGAATACCGCCTATGGCCTTCAAACCGATGACACCGTTTTAACCCAGCTACCTGAAAAAAATCTGGATGCTTTTATCCAGGACCTCTGCTGACAAGGAAGTAAGCCAATGAATACCACAAAACGCGTACTGGCGCTGTATCTGGATTCTCCCCTGCAAAGCTGGGGATACCAGAGCCGGTTTGACAGAAGAACCACTTTTTCCATGCCCACAAGAAGCGGTATTATCGGCATGATTTGCGCGGCAATGGGAATTGACCGGACTGATACAAAAATGCTGGCAAGATTCTCTGCCGTTGAAATGATCGTATTGGCATTCCGGCAATCCCCCCGGTTGACCGATTTCCACACAGTCGGGGGCGGATGGAACAAAAAATCAGACCCATTGAATATTGTTCCGAAAACAAACGGCAGTCCCGGCGACACCAATGTCACCCGCAGGGAATATCTGCAGGATTCTAAATTCGGTGTGCTTGCCGCCGGCCCGGAAAAACTGCTGTCAGATATCCATGAGGCATTGACTCATCCCAGGTGGGGGATCTGGCTGGGAAGAAAGTCCTGTATCCCGGCATCACCGGTCTGCCAGGGGTTTTTCGATTCAGAACAAACGGCAATTGCCCACCTGTCCAAACTTGCAGGGGGACCTGAAATCCGCAGGATGGAAGAGGTGTCCCGGTTTGAAGATGGAAACGTCACCCTCAACGATGTGCCTATGGATTTTTACAGGCGTACTTTTGCCCCCCGAAGGATCAAATGGTAAATGCCCATATTTGAAAAACCACCCATAGAAACCCTCACCCCTGCCAAGGAAAGATGGACCCCTATTTTTCTGGAACATGGCCGCCTGGAAGTGGATGATGCCAGTGTAAAATGGATCGGTGCAGATTATACCGTGCTGCGTATCCCCATTGCCACGGTGAGCGCACTTTTGCTGGGACCGGGCACCACGGTCACCCATGCGGCGGTAAAAGCCTGTGCAGACTGCAACACCCCCATCTGCTGGGTAGGTGCCCAGGGAATGCGATTCTATGCATATGGCACCACTCCCACCCATGACAATGCCCGGGCCAGGCTTCACGCAAAGCTGCATACTTCCAGAAAATCCCGGGAAATAATTGCCAGAAAAATGTTTGTGCTGCGTTTCGGAGATGAAGCATTCGTCAAGGACAAAACCATCAAAGCATTGATGGGAATCGAAGGCCAGCGGGTTAAATCCCTGTACACTGAAATGGGCAATAAATACGGCATCACATGGAAAGGCCGCCAATATGATCCCACCAACTGGTCCCTTGCCGATGAACTCAACAAGGCGGTTTCCGCAGCCAACGCCTCCCTTTATGCCCTTGTCACCGCCATTGTCGTCAGCATGGGATACCTGCCCCAGCTGGGATTCATCCATTCAGCCGGGACCCTGCCCTTTGTCTTTGACATTGCAGACATCTACAAGCCGGAAACCACTCTTGAAGCAGCCTTTCAGACCATCAGCATCAACCCCAAAGCCACTGAAAAAGATGTTCTCACTCGGCTCAAACAACTCATTGAGCAGACACGGATTCTGAAACGAATCCCCAAAGACATCCACACCCTTTTTGCCGATCAGGAGAAAATATGACGGTCATTGTATGTAACGACACCCCGCCCGCCATCCGGGGAATGCTCAAAAGATGGTTTGTAGAACCCAGGCCCAATGTGTTTGTGGGAACGGTCAACCGGAGAACCAGGGAAAAAACTATTCAATATATCCGCCGCAATGCCCCGAATCTCGGCATGCTGATTCTGGCCACCGCTGCCAATTCCCAGGGTTTTTCCATCACCTCCCACGGCGATACCCGAAGGATACCGGTCCAATACGGCGGGCATTACCTTATTGCGGAAAAATGGGAGGAAAAGGAGATTTGATTCAATCCTCATTCTGCTGTTTCAAGGGACTGGGCAAATCTGCGGAACAAAAAATATGGGAGCTTGGCTGTCTTTCCTGGGACCGCATCGGCCTTTTGCCTGAAAAAACACTGTCTTCCAGAAAACTGGACCTGCTGTCTTTGGAGATAACTCAGGCAAAAGCCGCCATGAAAGCCGAAATGGTGGAATATTTTATCAACCGGTTCAAGCCTGGTGATCAAATCCGGGTGCTCAAAGATTTTCAGTCCCAATCCGCTGTTATTGATATTGAAACCACCGGACTGACATCAAAAGATGCCATCACCACCATCGCCGTGATGAAAGGCCAAAGAATTCATGTCTTCATAAACAGCATGGATCTGCCTGATTTCCTGTCCGTGCTAAAAGATGTAAAACTTATTATCACTTTCAACGGCGGCCGATTCGACCTGCCTTTCCTGCGCCGACATTTTTCCATTGACCTGAACATCCCCCATCTGGACATGATGCCGATACTCAGGGATCTTGGTTTCACAGGGGGCCAAAAAAAATGTGAGCACCGGTTTCATCTTACGCGGAATAATTCCCAGGGCATCTCCGGCATGCACGCAATTGTCCTGTGGCACCGCTGGAAAGAGAAAAACGACATCACCGCCTTAAAACAGCTGGTGCTCTACAATGCGGAAGATGTATTCATTCTGGAAAAACTGGCGGTCAAGGCCTACAACCTGGCAATGAA
>JAABSK010000424.1 GCA_011390435.1 Desulfobacteraceae bacterium
TTTCATCGGCAAAGCTGATCGATGTGCCAAGGGCGCCGGCCCGTCCGGTCCGGCCGATCCGGTGAATATAGGCTTCCGGCTCATGGGGCAGGTCATAGTTGATCACATGGGAGATGCTGTCAACATGCAGACCGCGGGCTGCAACATCCGTGGCCACCAGGATATTAATTTTCCCGTTTTTAAAATTATTCAGCACCTTGAACCGTTTGTCCTGGGCCACATCACCTGAAAGCACGCTGCATTTCTGGCCGTAGCGGTCCAGTTTTTCCGACAGCATTCTGGCGGTATCCTTCCGGTTGACAAAAATGATCACCCGCTTGAGCTGCTCTTTATTGATCAGGTTATAGACATTTTTGAATTTATCGCTTTCAGTTGTGATATACACAATCTGGTTGATGCTGTCGGCAGCGGTCTGGTCCGGGGCGATTTCAATCTGTACCACATTTTCCGTGGTCCAGCTTTCTGCAAGCCGCAGCACTTCCGGGGTCAGTGTGGCAGAAAAAAACAGGGTCTGCCTGTTTTTCTTGTGGGGTGTTTTTAAAATAATTCTGCGCACATCCGGAATAAACCCCATATCCAGCATCCGGTCTGCTTCGTCAATCACGGCGATTTCCACTTTGGACGGGTTGATCAGGCCTTTTTGCATAAAATCGATCAAGCGGCCGGGCGTGGCAACAATCACATCCACGGGCTTCTGCGTCAGCACGGACTGCTGCTGCTGATACCCGGTGCCGCCATAAACCGCTAAAATTCTCAGATTGGTATATTTGGCCAGATCGACAAAATCTTTTTCGATCTGGTGCACCAGCTCCCGGGTCGGGGCCAGAATCAATGCCCGTGGAAACCCTTTACCGTTTTTAACCGGTTTTTTCAAAAACGCGTCAATAATGGTGATGATGAAGCTGGCGCTTTTCCCGGTTCCGGTCTGGGCCCTGGCAGTGGCGTCTTTCCCGGCAAGGGTATGGGGCAGCAGTTTTGCCTGGATCGGCGTGCAATACTGAAACGTCAAATCAGATACCGCATGCATGATACTCAGGGGCAGATCAAAATCATGGAAACGGGTTTCACCGGCTTTGGGCGCCACATCAAAATCTTCAATCGACCATTTTGGCCGGGGTGGCTGCTGCGGCCTGGCCGGTTTTGCCGGCTTTGGGCGCGGTTTTTCAACCGGTGCCGGTTTCTCTGGCGGCGCTGAAACATCAGCCGGTGCAGGGTCAGACAGCTCAGAAGGCTCAGGGGGTGTTTGCTTTAACTGAAAAAGGGACTTTAAAAACGAGATCAATGGTTTCAATTGTATGGGTTTCATTTTATTTATTAATGGGTTATCTGTTGAACTGCTTGTCAGGGGTTTTAACAAACAAACCCGCATTTGTATAGAGTTAAATCAAAAACCGGGCCATTGAACCGGGGATGCGGATTTTCAAAATGTTCCATGGGCGCTTTTAACGCTAAATATTCAAAAAAACTTGACTTTAACACCCATTCATAGTTAATCAGTGTGGTGAAACTTAGAGGAATGATTGAAAATAAGGTGTTTTTAAATGCTCATACTAGCCAATTTGCTCGAAGCGGTCGCCGTGGTCATGAACTACGCATTGAACCTGTATTTCTGGATTGTCATTGCCGGTGCTGTTCTGTCATGGGTCAGCCCGGACCCTTACAACCCCATTGTCCGGTTTATCAATACCGCAACAGAGCCGGTGTTCTATCAGATTCGCAGGCGGATTCCTGTTAATTTCGGGGGGCTGGATATCTCTCCGATCATTGTGATTTTAATCATTAAATTTCTTCAGGTGTTTGTTGTGAACAGTCTTCACGGGCTGGCGCGAACAATCGCATAAACTTACAAGCGAGGTGGTCTATGGGTATCACATCTTTAGTGGTCAGGCAAAAGGAGTTTACAACACGATTCAGAGGATTTGATGTTCAGGAAGTGGATGGGTTTCTTGAAGAAGTGGCCAGAGAAATGGAGGAACTGAATCAGGCGGTCCAGAGAGTCCAGGAAGAAAACCACCGGCTCAACCTTGAGAACCAGGGATATCGAAAACGTGAAAACTCCATGAAAAACGCCATGATCCAGTCTCAGAAGGTACTGGACCAGATGCAGGAGAATGCCAGAAAATCCGCCCAGGTCACCATTGCCCATGCCGAGGTTGAGGCGGAAAAAATACTCAACCGGGCCCACAAACGACTGTCCCAGCTGCACAGCGACATCATTGAGCTCAAACGCCAGAGAATCCAGCTGGAGATGCAGATCAGTTCGGTGATTGAATCGCACGCCAAACTGCTTGAAATGACCAAAGAGGAAAACAAGGCAGCAGATGAAACCGATACAACCCTGAAATTCATCAAGCAGGCATAACATTCTCACCAACCGTCAATCAGAAGGAATGAAAAATGGCTGAAATTGATGCTTTTTTCAAACTCATGCATGAACAGGGCGCTTCTGACCTGCATTTATCATCCGGCCAGCAGCCGGCCATACGGCTCCACGGCGATATTCAACGGATCAAATACGACACCCTGACCAGTGACAAGCTCAGGGGACTGCTGTATGAAATCACCTCGCAGGAAAAAATCAAGATATTTGAAGAAACCGGGGATGTGGATTTTGGCTATGAAATTCCCGGGCTGGCACGGTACCGGGCCAATTATTTCATGCAGAAAAGCGGTATTTCCGCTGTTTTCCGTGAAATCCCGTCTGAAATTCTCACAGCCGAGCAACTGGGCCTTCCACCGGTAATCTCCAAGCTGGCAGACCTGCCCAGGGGACTTGTCCTGGTCACCGGCCCCACAGGTTCGGGTAAATCAACCACCCTTGCCGCGATTATTGAT
>JAABSK010000043.1 GCA_011390435.1 Desulfobacteraceae bacterium
GGGAACATTCTCTGGATGTCCAGCCGCTGTATCTTACTCCGGTGGTCAAGGAGGCGCTCAAGCTGCTGCGATCCACCCTTGCAAAAAATATCACCATTGTTGAAAGCATTGAAAAACAGCTGCCCATGGTCAAGGCTGATTCCATCCAGATATACCAGGTGTTCATGAACCTGTGCACCAATGCCAAACATGCCATGGAAACGGTCGAATCCCCCTGTCTTGAGGTGTCGGTGGCCCATCGGTTTGTTTCAATGGATGACCCGGTGCTGCAGAAAGGAGTCGGGCCGGGAGACTACGTCACCATCAGTGTCAGGGATAATGGAGTGGGGATCCCTCAAAAGATCAGGGACAAAGTATTTGATCCCTATTTTACCACCAAGAATCAGCAGGTCGGTACCGGCCTGGGATTGACCACCACCATGGGAATTGTCAAACAGTTTGGCGGGTTTTTGCTGTTTGAAAGCCAGGAGAAAAAAGGCAGCTGTTTTGTGGTTTACCTGCCGGTGCATGAACGCAAAGAACCGGAACAAAAACCGGCATCACCGGAAAATTCTGCTGGAAGGACCGGGCATCTCCTTTTTGTGGATGATGAGAAAGAGATCACCATGATTGCCAGAAAAATGCTGGAAAATATGGGATTTTCCGTGACAACAGCAACTGGTGCCCAGGAAGCCCTGTCGCTTTTTGCAGCATCTCCTGAATCCTTTGATGTGCTGATCACAGATCTGGCCATGCCTGAAAAAACCGGTGACTGGCTTGTCAGGGAAGTGACGGCCATCTGTCCGGGATTTCCGGTGATCCTGTGCACCGGGCATTCTGATACCTTTGATGAGGTGGCGGCAAGATCTTCAGGGGTCAGTGAGTACGTTAAGAAACCCTACAATCTGAAAGAACTGTCTGCCATTGCCGCACAATACATTTCAAAAGAGACGCCTTCCTGAATCAGGGCTTTTGCCTGGCGTTACGGCCAAAGGGAATGTTGAGTTTTTTCATCCGTTTTCTGAGGGTGGACGGGTGGATTTTCAGAGCAGCGGCAGCACCGCTGGTTCCTTCAATCCGGCCATTGCATCGGGCCAAAACCTGTTGAATGTGCCTGGATATCACGGTATCCAGAACAATGGGCCGGTCGGCTTTCACCGTGGGTTCAGTTCCAGGCGGCAGGTCTGCAGCAGAGGATAAGCCGATTTCGTTGAAATATAAAAATTTGCCTTTGTCAAGAATGAGTGATCGTTCCACGGCATTTTCCAGTTCCCGGATATTGCCGGGCCAGTGATAGGCCATCAGGCGATCAATTGCATCAGGAGACGGTGCCGGAACACTGCTGCGTTTCATCTCTTCTGATTTTTTCAAAATAAAATGGTTGACCAGGGCAGGGATATCACTCAGGCGGTCCCTGAGGGGCGGGATAAAAATCGGGAAAACCCTCAGGCGGTAAAACAGGTCTGCTCTGAAATTTCCTGCCTCCATCATCTGTTCCAGGTTTCTGTGGGTGGCCGCAATCACCCGGATGTTCACCCGGAGGGTTTCGGTTCCGCCCACCCGGTCGATCTCTTTTTCCTGGAGGACCCGCAGCAGGCGGATCTGGGCTTCCGGGGTGAGTTCACCGATTTCATCCAGAAAAAGGGTGCCGCCATGGGCCCGTTCAATGCGCCCGCGTTTGCGGGCAAAGGCACCGGTAAAAGCGCCTTTTTCATACCCGAACAGTTCGCTGTCCAGAAGTGTGCCAGGGATGGCGCCGCAGTTGACCCGTATGAACGGTCCGTCCTTTCGCAGCGATGCGTTGTGAATGGCATTGGCCACCACCTCCTTGCCGGTTCCGGTTTCACCCAGCAAAAGGATGGGGCTTTCCATGGGTGCCACCTGCTGCACCATCTCCATGACAGGTTTCAGGCCGAGATCTTTGCCGATCACATTTTCGCCGGTGATTCTGCTCAGCTCGTTTTGAAGGTAACGGTTGTCATCGGTGAGCAGATCTTTGAGGTTTTTAAGCTCCCGATAGCGGATGCTGTTGGTCAGTGCGATGGCACAGGGTTTGTTCAGCAGGCTCAGCAGGTGGACATGTTCCGCACTGAACCTTTCCCTTCCATTGTTGAAAATGCTGAAAACCCCCAGCATGGTTTTTTCCAGAACCAGGTCCATGATGATACCGGACAGATCCGAGGCCTTGAGTTTTTCAGCAACCGGGCCGGTTACCGGATCATCTCCAAGGCGGTCAATCACCCGTATCCGGACCGATCTCTGAGCTTCAACCTGTTTGCGCCCTTTTGCTGATAACTGGATTTTCATGGAAAGGGCTTCACCATATTCCGGTGTTGCAAAGGCAATGGTTTCAACCACGCCGGCATCCTGGTGATAGATGTGAAGCCCCATGCGGCTGGCGGGAATGAATTGCCGAACATACAAAAAACACTGGTGCAGTGCCCGTTCAATATCCAGGCTTCCACATATTTTTAATGTGGCTTCCCGGAAAAACTCTTTTTCATCAAATGCCATGGAACGTCCTTGTGGATGATGCAGTTTTAAACTGCTCTATGGTACAGTTTGTACTAAAACCGGCAAATAGAACAGAAATTTCTTTTCTATAGCACAGTTTTTAAAGAGAGTACAGTAAAAATCGTTGAATTACAAGGTGTTAATCCATGGCATGTTTTGTGCTAAATATTCTGTGAAATTTGGATAAAATACACCATTAAAGACAGAGGAAACATATGGCACAGGTGATTGCAGACAGAAGAGATGTGGAGTTTGTTCTTCATGAACAATTGAACGTTGAAAATTTAAGCCGGCATGACATTTTTGCAGATTTTAACCGCAAGACAATCGATCTGGTGATTTCTGAAGCCAGAAACCTTGCAGTGAAAGAACTTCTGCCCAGCTTCAAGGAAGGGGATGAGATCGGCTGTACCCTTGACAATGGAACCGTCCGGGTGCCGGAGCCCTTTCATAAAGCCTATGAACTGCTCAGGGAAGGGGAGTGGATCGCCATGTGCGATGATCCCAAGTGGGGCGGGCAGGGCATGCCGTCCAGCGTGGCCCTGGCAGCGGGTAATTTTTTCAACGGCGCCAATTATCCATTCATGCTCCACAGCATCCTGACCCATGGGGCAGGCAAACTGGTGGAACGCTTTGGAACAGACGAACAAAAGCAATTATTTTTGAAAAACATGTACACCGGCCGCTGGGGCGGCACCATGCTGCTGACCGAACCAGAGGCAGGATCCGATGTCGGTGCCCTGACCACAAAAGCGGTGAAAAATGATGACGGCACCTATTCCATCACCGGAAATAAAATTTTTATCTCCTCAGGAGACAACGACCTGGTGGAAAATATCATCCATCCGGTTCTGGCCAGGATCGAAGGTGCACCAGCCGGCACTGCCGGAATTTCGCTTTTCCTGGTACCCAAGATCCGGGTGAATGCTGACGGTACGCTGGGCCAGCCCAATGATGTGATCTGTACCGGCATCGAAGAAAAAATGGGGATTCACGGAAGTCCTACCTGTTCGCTGGCGCTGGGCAGCAGCGGAAATTGTATTGGGACGCTTCTGGGCAGTGAAAACAAGGGCATGAGCGCCATGTTTGTCATGATGAATGAAGCCCGCCTCCATGTTGGCGTGCAGGGATTTTCATGCGCCTCCGCCTCTTACATGAACGCCCTGAACTACGCAAGAGAAAGGGTTCAGGGAAAGCATCTGACCGCATCGTCAAAAGATGCGCCATCTGTTCCCATCATCCAGCATCCGGATATCCGCAGGATTTTGTTGACCATGAAATCCTATTCTGAAGGCATGCGCAGTATTCTGCTTTACGTCGGCCTGATGGAAGATATGATCAAAATCAGCCCCTCTGACGCAGACCGGGCAAAGTATCAGGGCCGTATCGATGTTCTGATTCCCGTTGCCAAGGGGTATATTACGGACCGGGCCTTTGAAATGTGCTCGCTGGGCGTCAATGTGTTCGGCGGATACGGGTTTACGCGTGAATATCCCCAGGAACAATTGCTCAGAGACTGCAAGATCACTCAGATTTACGAGGGCACCAACGGGATCCAGGCCATGGATCTTCTGGGCCGGAAGCTGATGCTCAACAAGGGAGAGGCTTTCCAGGATCTGCTCGGAGAAGTGGATGGCATTCTTGAACAGGCTGGAAAAATCAGTGCACTCAAAGATCTGGCAGACGGCCTGGATGTGACGCTGACACAATTGCGGCAGGTGGCACAGACACTGGCGGCATCTGTGCGGTCGGAAAATGTACTGAATGCATTTGCCAATGCTCACCCGTTCCTGGATGTTACCGGTGACGTTCTCATGGCATGGATGCTGCTTTGGCGTGCGGTTGTGGCTGACCGGAAACTGGGGGAAAATCCCAAAAAGAAAGATGTGGATTTTTATACCGGCCAGGTGAGCAGCGCCCGGTTTTTTATCCGTACCATACTGCCGGTCACTCAGGGCAAAATCGCGGCCATTCTGGCCAATGACACCGTTGCCGTGGATATGAGTGATGCTGCCTTTGGCGGCAAATAAGCAAAGGGCCGCCAGCAGCAAATGGCTGGATTTTTTAGAAACCTGAATATTAAATCCAAACTGCTTGGCGGCTATGCTCTGATTTTCATCACAGCCATCCTTGTGGGAGGAATCAGTGTTTATTATACTGTCCAAACCACAGTTGAAGCCAATATTGAAAGCGAACTGACCCATGCCACTGCTGCCATTCAGACCATGGTTCAGACAGCAGCGTCCACGTCCATTAAAAATCACCTCCGGGCGGTTGCCGAAAAAAACACGGAAATCGTTCACGGGATTTACACCGATTACCTCAGTGGGCAGATCAGTGAACATCAGGCAAAACTGATGGCCCGCAAGATTCTGTTCAGCCAGACCATTGGGAAAACCGGGTATATTTTCTGTGCTGATTCCAACGGTATTGCCATTGAACACCCCAATATCGGGGTTGCGGGCAAACGATTTATGGATCATGAGTTTGTGCAGGCCATGATTCGTCAGAAACACGGTTATCTTGAGTATGACTGGAAAAATCCGGAAGACCACTATAAAAAACCCAAAGCCATGTACATGGCCTATTTTGAACCCTGGGACTGGATTATTGCCGCCTCTTCCTATCGGGAAGAATTCCGGGAGCTGATCGATATTTCGGATTTCCGGGACAGTGTCCTGGGACTGCGGTTCGGAAAAACCGGGTATGCCTATATTACCGACAGCAAGGGCAATCTGATTGTGCACCCGTTTCTGTCTGGCAATTACGATGACGTCCGGGGGGAAAATGATTTCTCCCTTGTCCAGACGTTCAGCGATTTGAAAAACGGCAAACTGATCTATTCATGGAAAAATCCCGGTGAGCCGGAAGAACGCGAAAAACTGGTGATTTTTAACTATATCCCGGAATATGACTGGGTGATCGCATCCACCAGCTATCTTGAAGAGATCTATGCCCCCCTGAAAATGATCCGCCAGGTTTTTCTGGTGACGTTTCTGGTGATTCTTGTCCTGGTTTTTCTAACCACTTTGTGGGTGAACACCTCGGTCATTGCTCCCTTGAAATCGTTGATGAACAGCCTGGCCACAGGCGCATCCGGTGATTTTGCCATCCGGATGAAAGTGGCATCCACAGATGAAATCGGGCAACTGGCAGGCTATTTCAATAATTTCATGGAAAAACTTGAAAAATACAGTGCCAGCCTGAACCAGGAGATTGATCACCACCGGAAAACCGAACAGGCCCTGCGGATCAGTGAAGAAAAATACCGGCTGATTCTTGAACGGATGGAAGAGGGGTATTTTGAAATCACAGATACCGGACAGTTTGTGTTTTTTAATGCATCCATGGAAAAACTGCTTGGAACACCGGACAGCAGGCTTTTGCATGCCCGTATCCACGAATTCATGAATTCGCAGAATGCTGTAAAACTGAATACCCTGCTCAGAAGCGTTCAGGCTTCAGGCCAGGCTGTTCAGATTTCTGACCTTGAACTGACCCGGCCGGACGGATCCGTATGTTACATTGAAACATCCATTTCCCGGCTCATCAATCAAGACAGAAATCTCACCGGGTTCAGCGGTGTTCTCCGGGATGTGAGTCAGCGCAGAAAAAGAGAGCAGGCATTAAAATTATCCGAAGAGCTGTTTTCAAAGGCATTTCGATGCAGTCCCGGCGGAATGCTCATCGTGAGCATCAAAGATACCCGGATTATCAATGTCAATGACCGGTTTTTATCCATCACCGGATACTCGCTGTTTGAATTGATCGGCAAGGAACTGACAGGGCTTCATTTTTTTGACAAGCCGTCTGACGGTCGAAAACTGTTTAAAATCATCTCCCGGAAGAAAAAGATCACTCCGATGGAATTCCGGTTCATCTCATCGTCCGGTGAAAAACGGATGGGTATTTTATCAGCTGAAATTGTGGATGTGTGGGGAGAAAAGTGTCTGCTGGCAGCTGTGGAAGATATTACAGAATCCAGAACCCTGGAGCAGGAGATTTTGAATATCAGCGAAAAAGAGCGGCAGAAAATCGCCATGGCCCTTCATGATGATCTGTGTCCGCAATTGATCGGCATTGAAGTAATGACTAAGGTTTTAGCAGGAAAACTGTCTGCAAATGCTTCTGAAGACGCCGCCGGCGCTGATCAGATCCGAAAATTGATTCTGAACAGCATTGAAAAGACCCGCAGGCTTTCCCAGGGACTGTTTCCAGTGGACCTGTCCGACCATGGATTTGAAGCTGCCCTCAAGGCGCTGGGAATTTATATTCAGGATGTGTTCGGCATCGGTTGCACCCTGTCCTGCCATGCATCCTGGACGCTTCAGGATACGGTAGTGGCAACCCAGGTATATTACATTGTACACGAAGCGGTTCACAATGCTGCCAAACATGCCAGCGCCGGCCAGATCCAGATGGTTCTGGCCGGCCAGGATGACAAACTGGTGGTCACAGTGACGGATGACGGCTGTGGCCTGCCCGGAACAGCCGTCTGTTCAGGTATGGGCATGAAGATCATGCGGTACCGGGCAGCGCGCATTGGCGCATCAGTGGAAGTGGGTACGGGCATCGGCGGCGGTACCCGTGTATTACTGGAGCTTGAAAAATAACCTCCTTTTTGATGGAGAATGGATGATGGCACAACCGGTTAAAATCCTGATTGTCGAGGATCATCCCATCTTCAGGATGGGAATGAAAGAACTGATTGAACAGGAGCCGGATCTTTCGGTTGTGGGGGATGCGGAAACTGTTTCAGCGGCGCTGGAGATGATCGAAGCCAGACAGCCGGACCTGGTGATTGCAGACCTGTCGTTGAAGCAGAGCAACGGGATCGATCTGGTCAAGGAGATTCACCATCGTTATAAAACGGTTTGTTCCCTGGTCTTGTCCATGCATGATGAAACCCTGCATGCTGAGCGCTGTATCATGGCAGGGGCCAAAGGGTATATCATGAAGCAGGAAGCATCTGAATCCGTTGTCACTGCCATCCGGCAGATCATGGCCGGTAATATGTATGTCAGTTCGCGCATCATGAGCACCATTTTAAACCAGTTTCAGAACCATCCCGGCCAGATTCATGAATCGCCGCTGAAACGCCTCACAGACCGGGAGCTGGAAATTTTTCAACTGATCGGCCGTGGGGTATCCTCCCGCAAAATCGCTGTTCGTCTGAATATCAGCGCGAAAACCGTGAGCACCTACCGGGAAAGAATCAAGGAAAAACTGGGTCTGAATCATGGTGGTGAACTGGTCCGGTCCGCAGTGATCTGGGTGGAAACCGGAAAGATCTGAGTTTAATTTTCTCTGTAGGCAAACTCCCTAGAAAAATTTGGGTTTTTTTCATACGCCATTATGGTGTGTCTGCTGATTTACCCCCTGTTTTATCCAGCCTATAAATGACGATCAGGAAAAAGGATCAGGCAGTTGTCGCCTCCGATTCAAAACCAGCAGAAAAAGGAGAAGAGCATGGCCCAGAAACGCGAACACGGCAAAGAACAACCCGGTATCCGATGGGGTGGGCTTACCACCAGAATTCCGGGAATCCACGTGGATTTTTCCCTTCCAGAGATCATCCAGGGCGGGTTGTTAACCGCTGCCACCGGTGGTGTTGTGGCAGCACTTACCATGAAATTTTTCCAGGTCCCCTTTGAAGTGGCCTGGGCTGTGGTGCTGATCCAGCTGTTCTGGCTGTGGGTAATTCCCACGGTGGTCTGCGGTGAACCCTATGCACCCGGATGGATCACACCGGCACTGCCGCTGGTAATGGCTTTTTTAAGCAGTTTTGAGGCGGGTCTGCCAGCCATTCATGCCATGATGGCGGTGACGGTCTGTGTGTCAGCAATTTTTCTGTTTTTTGCCATCACCGGCCTGGGCAATAAATTTTTCCAGTGGGTGCCGGTGGAGCTTCGGGCCGCTATTATCTTTGGCGGAGCCATTGCCGCGTTCAACGCTGAGTTTGCCCGAATGGAAAGCTTGCCAATTACCCTTCCCATTGTCTGGGCAGTGGTGTTTTTACTGATGTTCTCTTTGTGGTTTACCCGGGCCAGGCAGGCCAGCAGGTCTCTGAACCTCATCGGGTCCATGGCACTTCTGGTGGGGTTTCTGGTGGCAGCAGTGGTGGGACCGCTCACCGGAGAACTTTCTTTTGATATCAAGATGGGATTTCATATTCCCCAGATCGGAGCGTATATTCAGTCTGTTTCTCCGTTTTTTGTGGGATGGCCTGGTCTGGAAGTGTATATCAAGGCCTTCCCGCTTGCACTCATGATCTATATTTTTGTCTTTGGCGACCTGGTACTGGGAAATACGCTTATGGATCAGGCCAGGGCGATCCGGAAAGATGAATCGATCCAGACAAACAACACCCGCAGTCACATGATCCTGTTTGTGCGCAACATGGGACATCTGCTGACCGCAGGGCCGTTTATTCCCCTCCATGGTCCGATCTGGACCGGTGTCCATGTGTTTTTAACCGAACGGTACAAATCCGGCCGTAAAAACCTGGATTCATTTTTTTCCGGACTGTTTAACTGGTACTGGCCGGCATTTATCCTGATTTTCCTGGTGCCGGTGGTAACCTTTATGAAACCGCTGCTGGCAGTGGCCCTGTCCATCACGCTGATTCTTACAGGATTTGCCTGCGCCTATACCGCCATTTCAATGGTTAAAACACCTGCAGCCCAGGGCTATGCATTCTTTGTGGGTATGGTCATTGCCAAATTCGGACCGGCCTGGGGCATGGGCGTTGGCATTGGGTTGTATTTTCTGCTGCTGGTCAGCTTTCCTCCAGCGCAGGTGGCAGAAGCTGTATCCAAGAAAGCATAATTCCAGCATTTGATTTTTAATAAGAGAAAAGGAGATTCACCATGACAAAAAAGATTCAACCAACCCCCAGTGCATATGATTACCAGCTTCTGATCAAGAATATTCTGCGCACGCCCCTGATATATTCACCAGATCAGGAGATCGTCTACCGGGACAGCCTGCGCTATACCTATGCGGATTTTGGAAGCCGCGTAAAACAGCTGGCCAACATGCTCAAAACCATCGGTGTTCAGCCGGGCGATACCGTGGCGGTAATGGACTGGGATTCCCACCGCTATCTGGAGTGTTTTTTCGCCATTCCCATGATGGGCGCCGTGCTGCACACCATTAACATCCGGCTGACATCAGAGCAGTTGATTTACACCATCAACCATGCGGAAGACGACGTGATTCTGGTCAATGAAGAATTTGTCCCTTTGCTGGAATCGGTGAAAGACAAATTTGAAACTGTCCGGCAGGTGGTGCTGCTGTCAGACACCGGCAGTGTGCCGGAATCGAAATTTGATTTTGCTGGAGAATATGAAGCGCTGGTATCGGATGCGTCCGGTGATTATTTGTTTCCGGATTTTGATGAAAACACCATGGCCACCACCTTTTATACCACCGGTACCACAGGCCTTCCCAAAGGGGTGTTTTTCAGCCACCGCCAGATTGTGCTTCATACCTACGGGGCAATGGCCGGGCTTTGCGGATATGCATCTCAATCCAATATCAGTTCTGCAGATGTATACATGCCCATGACCCCGATGTTTCATGTCCATGCATGGGGCATGCCCTACCTGATGACCCTGCTGGGTGCCAAACAGGTGTATCCGGGGCGGTATGAACCGGAAATGCTCTTAAAACTCATTGTGGGTGAAAATGTCACCTATTCGCACTGTGTGCCCACGATCATGAATATGCTGGTCACCAGTCCGTCCATCGGCCGGGTGGACCTGAAGGGATGGAAAGTGATCATCGGTGGTTCAGCCTTGTCAAAAGGACTTTGTGCAGAAGCGCTCAAGCACGGGATCAACCTGTATACCGGCTATGGTATGTCGGAAACCTGCCCGCTGCTCACCCTGGCCAATCTCAAGCCGCACATGCTGGAATGGGACGCTGGCGATCAGATTGACATTCGCTGCAAAACCGGGCTTCCGGTTCCGGATGTCCAGATTGAAATTGTTGATCCCCAAGGTCAGTTTTTGCCCCATGACGGCAAAACCGCAGGCGAAGTTGTGGCCAGAACCCCATGGCTGACCCAGGGCTATGTCAAAGATGAGCAGAAAAGCGAAGAACTCTGGGAAAATGGCTGGCTCCATACCGGCGATATCGGCGTGATTGATGATCAGGGCTATCTGAAGATCACCGACCGGCTCAAAGATGTGATCAAAACCGGTGGTGAGTGGATCTCCTCGCTGGAGCTTGAGGATATCATCAGTCAGCATGAAGGGGTCAATGAAGTGGCGGTTGTGGGCGTCCTTGATGAAAAATGGGGCGAGAGACCGCTGGCGATGGTGGTTTTAAAAGAAAGCTTTCAGGGAAAGGTCACAGAAGCAGACATTCGAGATTTTTGCATGGAGTTTGTGGAAAAGGGGGTAATTCCCAAATATGGTGTCCCCACAAAAATTATCCTGGATGGGGTGATTCCCAAGACCAGCGTGGGAAAAATCAGTAAAAAAGATATTCGCGCCCAATACGCATAACCGCCTTTTCAGGCAGGAATATGGCGGTTCAGCCGCAGCAGCAGGCCGGACGGTTTCAATATTAAACCGTCCGGCCTGTGTTTTTGCGTAAAAACCCTTGCACTTGAAATGGATGCCATAAATGGTATACACAATCAGGGGAAAAGAAATCTGACACTCATTGGTGAATGGCTGAAGCAATGGTAAATCGTATATACATGATTGTGATCTGCGCGGTGCTGATCGTTACCGGATGCAGCACAGACTCCTCTGATACGGATGATTCGCTGTTTTCATATGCACACCATACCAAAGCCTACCACGATGACCTGCCAGGACTGCTGGAAAAAAAATATATCCGGGTGCTGACAACATTAAACCGAACCAATTTTTTTATTTCAGAAGGCCATCTGGTGGGATATGAGTACGCTTTGCTCAAAGACTATGAAAAGCACCTCAACCGGCAGATTCAAAATAAAGATTTAAAAATTGTTCTGGAATTTATCCCTGTGGCAAGAGATCAGCTCATGCTGAATCTTTTGAACGGTTATGGGGACATTGCTGCCGCCGGATTGACAATCACCGAAGGCAGAAAGAAAAAAGTGAATTTTACGGATCCATATTTAACAGATGTGGATGAAATCGTAGTAACGACCCAAGGGAAGTTTGCGCTCAATACGCTGGATGATTTGAGCGGAGAAACAGTTTATGTTCGAAAAAGCAGCAGTTATTACCAGAGTCTGGTTCAATTGAATGACCATCTTCGCCGGAACAGAAAAAGAGCGGTGAAAATTCAGCTTCTCAGTGAAGATCTTGAAACGGAAAGTATTTTGGAAATGGTCAATTCAGGTGCCATTGGAATCACGGTTGCAGACAGTCATATCGCCCGCATCTGGTCTGGTATTCTTGAAAATATTACCGTGCATGACGATATCATCCTCCGGGAGGGTTCACAGATTGCCTGGATGGTCCGCAAGGAGAATCCTGAACTGCTTGCCAGCCTCAATGAATTTTTAAAGACCAGAAAAAAAGGGACGCTGTTCGGAAATATTTATTTTGACCGGTATTTTAATTCCATGGAAATGTTGAACAGCCCCTCAGTCGTTCAAGAGTGGGAAAAGGTGAAAAAATATCAAAATCTCATACTTAAATATGCTGAAGCATATGATTTTGACTGGCGACTGATCCTGGCTGTGGCATTCCAGGAATCCGGCCTGAACCATTCACGCAAAAGCCGGGCCGGTGCTGTCGGGCTGATGCAGGTGCTGCCGTCAACAGCCCGTGACAAAAAGATCAATATTGACCGCATTGATCGGGTTGAAAACAATATCCATGCCGGAGTCAAGTATCTGGCATTTCTCCGGGACCATTATTTCAGCGATGAGACCATTTCTCCCAGGGCCAGGCTCCGTTTCACGCTGGCTGCATATAATGCAGGACCGGCCAAGATTCAAGATGCCAGGGCACTTGCACAAACCATGGGGCTGGACGAGAACAGATGGTTTCGGAATGTGGAAATTGCGGTTTTACGTACCGTGGGCCAGGAAACCGTTCGATATGTCAGCAACATCAATAAATATTATGCCCTGTACCAGGTACTGATCGATCCGGAGCCGGAAGCAGATCTCTGATCGAAAAAAGGATCAGGCCGGAGAGGCATTGCATTCATAAAACATCTCCGGCCTGACGTGTTGTTTTAAAAAAATTTTAGTCTGCGGCAGTTGTGTTGCGATCTGCCACCATCCCGTCTTTGATCAGAAAATAGGTGCAGCCCAGTTCAGCGGTTTCAGGGCCGAATACCATCTTGGTAACCCCATTGTCATATTCATGAACACGGATTGGCTCTCCCCATCTGGCTTTTAATTGCGCCACAGTCATGGGGTGACGGCTGTAATACCGTGCCAGGATGCCTTCAGGTTCAGGGTCGGGAAAAACAATCTTTTTTGGCTGTTTTTCCAGGGAATCGCACATGCCTTTGTCAATGACCCGCTGGTTGTCTTTGATCAGAAAATAGGTGTATCCCATTTCAACATCTTTGGGGCCAAAAATCATTTTCTGAACCCCGTCTTCAAGTGCAATGACATTCAGGGGTTCGCCATAGGCCGCTTTGATGCTGGCCAGTGATGTGGGGTTTTTTTCATAGTACCGGGCCAGCCAGGACTGTGCCTGGGCAGTGGTTCCCATGATCAGCATCAAGCCGGTGGCAAGGGTTGCAATATACAGAGTTGTTTTTCGCATCATCTTATCCTTTTTTAAAAATTAACAGTCATTTTCAGTGATCAGTGTGTTTATCAGGCCAATGCCTGTGATGTTCAGCAACAGGTGATTGCAATGGGTATGCCATTATGCATTTTTAGAATAAAAGCCTTTTTAATTCAGTGTGTTGAGAAATTGTTATGGTTTGTTTCAACAAGATGGTTCTTTTCAACTTGAAAAAAACCATTTCAAAGTGTAATGTTTCTGATATTTAAAAGGGGTGCAGCATGATTGCCAGTGATATAAAACTCTCAGAAATCTGTACACAGGAGCCTGAAACACAATTCCCGCTGTTCGGCACCCAGCGGATGCTGATGAGTGGTTTGAGTGCGATGGGTCACCTGATGAAACAGTTGCTGGCGCTGGTGGGCCCAGAGCAGATGGCTGGTGTTCTGTCGCGGTACGGATACCAGATCGGCATGGCATCTGCGCTGGAAATATCCTCTCTGTATGTGTTTGATTCACCTCAGGAATGGCTGAAATCTGCTCAGGTGATCAGCAATATTACCGGCCTTGCCGATGCTGAGATTGATATTCATCATTTTGATCAGGCAGGCAAGTCTCTCCGGTTTACCGCCCGGTGCAAGGCCTCATTCGAGGTGGCAGGGTGGCAGTCCAATGAAACCCGGACCGCCCGTCATCCCATCTGCTTTATCACCTGCGGTGCCCTCAGCGGATTTGCCAGTGCAGTGTTCGGCAACGAGGTACTGGTAAGGGAAATGGCATGTCAAGCCCAGGGACAAGCTGTTTGCCGGCTTGAGGGTCGGACAGCTGACGGCTGGGACATGTCTGACGCCCAGATCAAAGCCTTGTGGGCCCAGTTACAGCGTCATCCTTTTGCCAAAGAGATTCAATCCCTGAAAACCAGGTTAAAGCAGGCTCAGGAAGACCTGGCCGCCCAGACCGAGAAGGTTCATTACCTGGAAGCAAACTCGCTTAAGGCGATTGTTAAGGGCGGATTGATATACCGAAGCAGTGCCATGGAAAAGCTGCTTGTTCTGGCGGATAAAGTCGCTCCCACACGATCCACCGTTTTGATCCAGGGTGAAAGCGGCACTGGCAAAGAGATGATTGCCCGTTACCTTCATGATCATTCCGGCCGATCACAGCAGCCCTTCCGGGCGGTCAACTGTGCTGCGCTGCCGTCGACCCTGCTGGAATCAGAGCTTTTCGGTCATGTCAAAGGAGCCTTTACCGGCGCAGATGCCGATCACAAGGGGTTGATTCTGGAAGCAGGGGAGGGTACGTTTTTTCTGGATGAAGTCGGAGAACTCCCTCTTGAACTTCAGTCCAAATTTTTACGGGTGCTGCAGGAAAAGGAAATTCGTCCGGTGGGCGGATTAAAGTCTTTTCCCATCAAGGCCCGTATCATTGCCGCCACCAATCATGATCTGAAATCACTGGTGGATGACAAGCAGTTTCGCCAGGATCTGTATTACCGCCTGGCAGTTTTCCCCTTGAATCTCAGCCCGTTGAGGGAACGAAAAGAAGATATCCTGCCGTTGTCCCGGCATTTTCTTGAAAAACTTCACCAAGGTCACCCAGGGTTTTCCCCGGCGGCAACCCGGATGATGGAAACATATCCATGGCCGGGCAATGTGCGGGAACTGGAAAACTGTATTGAATATGCGGTGATCTTATCCGGTTCAGACCGCATTCTACCGGAACATTTTCCCCAGGCCCTTTCAATTCAGGATCCATTGGTCAAAATGTTTGCTGATCTTCCGCCATTCAGTGAACTGCAGCGGCGGTATACTGTTCAGGTGCTGCAACAGACCCGGGGCAACAAAACCCAGGCTGCAAAGATACTGGGTGTCAGCGTGACCACCCTGTGGCGCAGGCTCAAAGAGATGGAGATCGAGCCTGGGGGGATGGATTGAAAATATTATTTCTGGAACCTTTTTTCGGTGGGTCTCACAAGGACTTTGCCCTGGGATTCAAATCCCATTCCCGCCATCAGGTGGATCTTCTGACCCTTCCGGATCAGTTCTGGAAGTGGCGGATGAGAGGCGCAGCCCTGTATTTTGTCCGGCAGATCAGAAATCTGTCCGATTATGACCTGATTCTGGCATCGGACATGATGAATCTGACCGATTTCATGGCGCTTGCCGGAAAAAAAATTCCGCCGGTGGTGCTCTATTTCCATGAAAATCAGTTGTCTTATCCCTTATCGCCGCGGCAGAAAAGCGACAGACATCTGGAACTGACCAATATCATCTCAGCGGTTGCTGCCCGCCGGGTGTTGTTTAATTCCCGGTTTCATTTGACTGCTTTTTTGCGTGCAGCAAAACACCTTGTTCGACAGATGCCGGACACCCGGCCGGGATGGGTGCTGGATGCTATTCAAAAAAAGGCCCAGGTTGTGTATCCGGGGTGTTGGTTTGACAAAACCGAACCAATGGTTTTTTCAGAAAAGATATCACCGCCGCTGGTGGTCTGGAATCACCGGTGGGACTTTGACAAAAAACCGGAAATTTTTTTTGATGCCTTGACCCGAATACAGAAAAAGGAAATCGATTTTTCCCTGGCCCTGCTGGGAGAGGC
>JAABSK010000425.1 GCA_011390435.1 Desulfobacteraceae bacterium
ATCATGCTGTTGTATACGCCTGTGTCCGGAGTCACCAGACAGTGACTGCCGGGAAAGCATCAGTTTTTCACCCCATTCAGCCAGCCGCTTGATCCGTTCAGTGATTCCCACATCAAGGGTTTCCTGCATCCCATCCAGCAGCAGCCTGGAGAATTCATCTGTGACAAAGCATGGCCGGACATGATGGTACCAGGCTTTCAGACAGATCAGCCCGGCAATGTAGTCAATGTTGTTATGATAAATATGGGATATATTGGTGTACACGTTGCAGGTCCGTGGAACAGAAGCGGATTTCAGGCCCCCGCCCAGCAGCAGACGATCCTGGCCAGGTTCATTTTTCCGGATAATGGAACCGGCAGCAGTGATACAGCCGTATCCGATCCGGACCGGCCCCACAAGGCCGCCCTGCCCTCCCAGGAAAATCGGGTGCTGATCCAGCATCACTCCCTGGTGGATATTGCCCATCATCGATGGGGTGGCTTTATCCTGGTTCGGGGTATAATTAAAATGAATAAAGGAAGATCCCACTTCTGAATGATCTTTCCGGCTGGTCCCGCCGGCCATGAAGCAGTCGCAGAAATTGATCAGACTGCCCAGGGTCACAAAAGGAAATAAAATGGTCTGCTTGAGACCCACAGTGTGGGCTGCACTGGCCTGTTCCTCAAAAATGGTGCCTTCTCTGACATGGGCACCAAGTCCGACGGTGTTGTTTCCTGCAAAAACAGCTCCTTTGAAAAACCCGCCGTTCAAATGGGTATTTTCACCGACAAGGGTATTTTCCAGGGTAACAGGGGCCTCATAGCCAATGGAAGAATTTTTCATGATCAGTGTTTTTTCACCCAGAATTTTACATCCGGCATAAATCGTGACGTTTTCGCCGGAAATACGATCCAGGTTCACGCTGTCTGAAACATACACAGAGCCAGGGTTTGGGATCTGAACTCCCTTGTTGCGCAATGCTGTTTTGATGTCAGGTTTCATGATCGTATAAATACGGGGGGAACCCCTGTATTGTCAAGGTATTTTCCATTGTGCCGGAAAGATCATTTCCCTTTGGGAAAGCAATGGCAATCCAGACTGGGACATGATCTATCATCATCTGAATCCATGGTTTTCCGACAGATACGACACCGATCATCAGAACAGAACTCACAGGAAAAACAATCTTTGCAGGGATGTTTTTTCGGACGGTTCTTCTGAGCTTCCGGCACATAAACATTTCCCTGCAGCCCCGGCATTTTTACGAATGGCATATTTTTATCTCTTTTTCAGATTTCATCTTCACAGTCATCTATATACCCTGTGAGTGAAATTGTTCTGGAATTATTTCAAGTTAATCCGACCCAAGTGCAGTCCGGCATAGACCTGCCAACGGCTCCCATCCTGGCGACAAAAGATAATCCAACCAGGACAGCGGCTTACAGTTGTTTTGAAGGATTATCTTCATCAGGTCTTGACCGGAAACACGGGCTTTCGTATGATATCTCATCGATTTTCCAAAACATTTTTCAGCAGTTCAGCAGGAGCATTCCCATGGCACAAAAAAAAATCACTGACCATTCCAGTTTTAAAGCCCTTTTTGACCTGTCACAGACTTTTTGCGAACCATCGCTGCATTTAAAAAATCTGATTAAAGAACCCGACCGTCTTGATCGGTTTTCCCTTAAAATCCCTGGCTTCTTCTTTGATTTCTCCCGCCAGCGAATGAACCTCGCTGTTCTGGATCATCTTTCCGAACTGGCCAGAGAATCCAATGCCAGAAACAGATTCGTACAGATGACCCAGGGCGAAAAAATCAACACAACTGAGAAGCGGGCCGTTCTCCACACAGCCACCCGGGAAATGACCCGCACATCCATTGAGGTGGATGGAGAAGATGTGCTGCCGGCAATCCAGGCGGTGAACAAGCAGATCCAGTCGTTTTCAAAAGCCGTTCGCAGCAAAACCATCCTCGGCAGCAGGCAAAAGCCGTTCACAGATGCCGTGGTTGTTGGTATCGGAGGCTCTTATCTGGGATGCCAGTTTGTATACAATGCGCTCAAATCCCGGTACAAACCGGATATCCGGCTGCATTTTCTCTCCAATGTGGATATTGACAATATGGGAAGCATTCTCCAGACCATCTGTCCGGAAACCTGCCTGTGGATCATTGTTTCAAAGTCCTACACCACCACTGAAACCATGGCCAATCTCAATCAGGTGCAGGCATTCTTGAACACCCATCACCTTCAGCCGTCTGACCATATCGTGACCATTACTGCCAGAAAACCCTCTGAAGGCCCTTCCCCAAATGACTGTCTGGCCCTCTTTCCCATGTTTGATTTTATCGGCGGCAGATACTCTGTCAGTTCCAGCGTGGGAGGCGTGCCGTTGAGCCTTGCTTTTGGATATGAGATATTTGAACAGTTCTTAACCGGATGCCATCGCATGGACCGTCATGCACAACAGGCGCCGGAAGAAAAAAACATTCCCCTGATGGCGGCACTGATCAGCATCTGGAATTCCAATTTCCTGAACTATCCTGCCCAGGCCATTATTCCCTATTGCAGTGCCCTGTCCAAACTTGCTCCCCATGTCCAGCAGGTGTACATGGAAAGTCTGGGAAAGAGTGTCACGGCTGATGGAAAGGCCATTGACACCCCGACAGGGGTCATTGTCTTTGGTGAGCCCGGAACCAATGCCCAGCACTCCTTTTTTCAGCTTGCCCACCAGGGCCGTGCCTTTCCCATTGAATTTATCGGTGTCATCTCCCCGGTGTGGAAGGATAACCGCATCCAGTCCAAAGGGGTTCTCAATCATCAGGAATTATGGGCCAACATG
>JAABSK010000426.1 GCA_011390435.1 Desulfobacteraceae bacterium
GCTGATTCATCTCATCTTTCAGAAACGGAAAATGATACTCCTGATTGTCCGCCACCAGGTGGCTGCAGGCCATGTGACACCGGTTCTGTTTCAGGGCGTTTAACCCGCCCATGGAACCGGCATTGCCAAACATGACCAGATGATCTTCATACTTGACATTGAACAGGGCCATGACCTTGTCCAGAAGCAGGTCGTTGCTGCCTGCAATGAGAACCAGCCCGTGGTAGGGGGGCAGCTGCAGCTGCCTGGGGTAATTTTCAGTACCGGCCTCGATCCACTGGCGCACCAGATGCAAAGGGAACAGCCATTTTCCCGTAACCTTGGATGCAGGCAGTCCTTTTTCCGCAATCAGGGTATAGACCATTTTTTCATTAATGTTCAAAAATTTTGCCACCTCTCGGGTGGAAAGCATCTCTCCCATATCATCTCTCCTGGTTTGCCTTCTGTCTGAGCTTTCTCTGGTACGGCAATGCAAAAGCCTGCAAATACAGTATCTGTTTTAAATTCCAGTTCCCTTTGTGCCGCAATGATGGTACAAGCAAACAGATCAAAAAAAAAGGGGTTTTATGACACGATTCAACATTACTGTCATCTACAGACAGGTGTGGTTTGTCTTGTGGATCTGCCTGATTGCCACCGTGGCCTGGGGGAAACCGACATCAGAGCTCCGGACCGTCAAACTCTTCTATGAAAACGATCTGTTCGGCGACACAGATAAATACTACACCAATGCCTTTCAGATCACCTGGCTCTCGAAAGATCTGCAGACATATAAAGACGATGAACGCCTGCCAAAGGAACTTTTCCCCCTGCTTGAAAAACTGCCGTTTGCAAACCAGACCGGCAGTCTTCACAATGTCGGCCTGCTGATGGGACAACAGATCTACACACCGTCAGATATACAGGCACGCCACCTGCTTGCAGGGGATCGGCCCTATGCGGGTTATTTATATGCAGGCATTGCCCTGCACAGCAAAACCGACAATATCCTTGACACGGTTGAAATTGCCCTGGGCATTGTCGGATCAGCCGCACTGGGAGAAGCTGCCCAGAACACGATTCATGACCTTCGGGATATTTCCACCGCAAAGGGATGGGACAACCAGCTTCACAACGAACCGGCCCTCCGGCTCGCCTGGCAGCGCAAGTGGCGGCTGCACGATGCCCGGGTGATCCAATCGCTGGAATATGATCTGATTTCCCATACCAGCCTGACCCTGGGCAATGTCAAAACCGCTGCGACAGCAGGCGGTGAGATTCGTTTTGGCTACCATATTCCCAGGGATTTTGGTTCCGACACCATCCGGCCCGGGTCAGGGGTCAGTGTTCCTGTAAGAAACAAAAATCATGTCCAGGCAGCACCGCTGTGGGGTGCCCATCTTTTTGCCGGTACCCAGGCAGAAGTGGTTCTGCGGGATATTTTCCTGGACGGCAACACCTGGCAAAGCAGCCCGAGTGTTGATAAAAAACCCCTGGTGGCAGATCTTTCCATCGGTCTTGCCTTTAATGTTGAACGGTTTAAGGTCACCTACCGCCACTTGTTTCGAACCAAACAGTTTGACAATCAAAAACAGGATCATGTGATTGGATCACTGACCCTGACCTATTCATTTTAAGGGAATCCGTCCATGAAAGCGCATTTGGCAAAACAAAAATTTCAGATGATCTATGTGGCCTCATGCGGTGAGGGAATTAACGCCTTCAATCTGGTGCAGTCCACCCTGGTCCAGTTTCCCGACACAGATATCACTGTGGTCAAGGTCCCCCATATCCGGACGCAAAACCAGGTCAACGAACTGATCGAAAAAGTCAAAAGCATTGAAAGTCTGATCGTACATACCATTGTGGACCAGAAGCTTCGACAGTATTTAACCCGCAAAGGCATTGAAAACAGCATTGTCACCATTGACCTGATGGGCCCGGTGATCTCAAAAATACAATCTTTCCTCAACATGGAACCCCTTCAGATTCCAGGGCTTTACAGGGAAATCCACCAGATTGACATGAAACAGATCTCTGCCATTGATTTTTCACTGGCCCATGATG
This sequence comes from Desulfobacteraceae bacterium, assembly GCA_011390435.1. The sequence continues at coordinate 2,047 of JAABSK010000426.1, forward strand.
ACGGCATGAATCCGGAAACCTTATCCCAGGCTGAAATTGTTCTTGTGGGCCTGTCACGGGCAGGCAAAACCCCCTTGTCCATGTACCTTGCAGTGATCGGATGGAAAGTGGCCAATGTCCCGTTTGTGCCGGGTGTGGCCATGCCTGAATCCATCAGAACGGTTGATCGCCGGCGGATCATTGCCTTGAATATCAATGTGGACCAGTTGCTGGCCCACCGGAAAATGCGACAGGAAAGTCTTGGCGCATCCGGGTTTTATGCCTACTCTTCCAGAAAAGACATTGAACAGGAAATTCAGAATGCCCAACGGTATTATGTGACCAGCGGTTTTTCCATGATCGATGTCAGCAACAAACCCATTGAAAACAGTGCAGAAGAGATTATTGAAATGATCACCCGGAGATTCAAAGCCCAGGCCCATCTTTGATACAAAAACAGGGATGCAAAAAAAACGGCCGGCGCTGTCAATGGATCACAGTGCCGGCCGGAACAGTTTATGAATGGAGAATGGCTGCCTGGGCTGCGGCCAGCCGTGCAATGGGAACCCGGTACGGAGAGCAGGACACATAGCTCAGCCCGACCCTGTGGCAAAAATCGATGGAGCCGGGATCTCCTCCGTGCTCACCACAGATGCCCAGCTTGATATCCGGCCGCGTTTTTTTCCCCCGTTCCACTGCAGTTTCAATGAGGCTGCCCACCGCTTCCTGGTCAAGGCTTTCAAACGGATCTGCATTTAAAATGGCATGGTCAATATAATCGT
>JAABSK010000427.1 GCA_011390435.1 Desulfobacteraceae bacterium
GGAGGTCTCCGCACGACCGGACGCTTCTGTGTTTTACACCGGAGATCCAGATTCCTGCCATGGAAGACGGGATGCTGGTCAATATCTGCGATGATTTTTTAGGCCGCACCCTGGTGGTTGAAAAACAGTTTCAAACACCCCAAAAGCACCGTGTGGTAATGGTTTATGCCCATGTGGTACCGGAGCCGGAACTTGCGCTGAAAGACCGGATCAAAGCAGGCCAGATCATCGCCAGGGTCTGCGATACAAAGAAAAACCCGCTGTTACCGCCCCATCTGCATCTTTCCTGTTTTGAACTTTTCATCCCTGCTGCAGATGCAGATCTGACCTGGGCCCTGTTTACCGATCCTGATACGGTAAACATGATCTTGCCGCAGTTTCTCTGAAATGAAGGCTGCCTGCGGGTTTATTCTGAAAGAGGAATTGAAAAAACTGAAAATTTGATCTATGATCACCACAACTTGGTTACTTACCATACACCCATGAACAACGGAGTAGACAAATGATGACAATAATAAAATATCTGTTGTTACTGATTGTTCTGGCGGTCCTCGGAGCATTGGTCTACCAGAACCTCGACTATTTTTTAACCCGGACGCCCCTGAACCTTGACCTTCGAATGGAAAACTGGCAATGGACCACACCTGAGCTGCAGAACATTGTGTACCTGGGGATCTGTTTTCTGGCAGGTCTTCTGCTCAGTTCCGGCAAAACCCTTTTAACCAAATGGCGCCTGAACAAAATCATCCGAACAAAAGACGAGGAAATTGCCGCGCTCCAGGAACGGATCCATCAGTTGCGAACAGAGCTGGATGTGTTCCAGCATGATCCGTACATCAAAAAAGCCCTTGAACAGCCAAAACATCCGGAACAGCCAGCTGCACAGGATGCAGGAGAAAACCCCCCTGAAAACGGTCAACAGGAAGCTCCAGCGCAATAATCTGTTTTCATGAGTGAAAAAAAAAATACGCCCATGATGGCGCAATACCTTGCCATCAAAGATGCCTATCCAGATGCCATCCTGTTCTACCGGATGGGGGATTTTTATGAAATGTTCCATGATGATGCGATCAAAGCCGCATCCATCCTGGAAATTGCATTGACATCCCGAAACAAGAACGATGCCGATCCTGTCCCCATGTGCGGGGTGCCGTTCAAGGCTGCAGATCAATATATTTCAAAACTGATCACCAGCGGCTGCAAGGTAGCGGTGTGCGAACAGATGGAAGATGCTGCCGCTGCAAAAGGGCTGGTAAAGCGTGAAGTTGTCCGCGTGGTCACACCGGGCATGATTTTGAACGAGGCCCTGCTGGACAAAAAAGCCAACAATTTTCTGCTGGCTCTGTCCAGAATCCGCACCGACTGGGGCATTGCCTTTCTTGATATTTCCACCGGAACCTTTAAAACCACCCAGGTTCAGTCTGAAGATGCCCATGTTCCGGATCGGCTGATTGACGAAGCCCTCAAGGTGGACCCCAGTGAAGTGATTCTGCCGGCTGCCTTTGAAACCGATCCGATTTTCGAAAGTCTTAGAAAGGCGTTTTCTCCCCGCCAGATCACCTATCTGGAAAAGGAGGATTTTGATCTTGGCGATGCAAAAAACCGGCTCCAGACAAAATTCAACACCCGGAGCCTTGAAGGCTTCGGAGTGGAACAGATGCCGGCTTCCATCTGTGCTGCAGGCGCGATTCTATCCTATGTCCAGAACAGCCAGCGCCAGGATGTCGACCACATCTACATGCTCACCCCGTATCATATGGATGATTTTTTAATCATTGATGACCGGTCATGTAAAAACCTGGAACTGCTGGCCAATATCCAGACCCTGGATAAAAAGGGAACCCTGATTCATGTCCTGGACCGGACGGTCACCGCAATGGGCTCCCGTCTGATCAAAAACTGGGTCCGCTATCCACTGGTGCAAGAACAAATGATTATAGAGCGCCTGGACGGTATCCAGGAACTGTTGAACGCCTCCCATATTCATCAGTTGATCATCAATCACTTAAAATCCGTGTATGACCTGGAGCGGATCGGCAGCAGGATCTCCATGGGCCAGGGGAATGCACGGGACATGATCGCCCTGAAAAATTCTTTGAAAAAGCTGCCGAATCTTTTTCAGGAACTGTCCATGTTTGACAGCCCCCTGCTGAACGCAAGCCGTGTCAAAAACCGGGACAGCCTGCTGAAAAACCTGGCACTGCTTGCAGAGCAGATTGCATCCGCCATCCGGGAAGATGCCCCCGCAGCCCTGAATGAAGGGGGACTGATCAACGACGGCTACAGCCCGGAACTGGATGAACTGCTTTTGATCGCCCGGGATGGAAAATCCTGGATCGCCCGGGCAGAGGCCGAAGAAAGGGAACGGACAAAATTATCGTCACTGAAAATAAAATACAACCGGGTTTTCGGATATTTCATCGAAGTGTCAAAAGCCCAGTCTGAGAAGGTTCCGGAAAACTATATCCGAAAACAGACCCTTGTTAATGCTGAACGCTTTATCACCGACGAAATGAAACAGGTGGAGTCCACCATCCTGAACGCCCAGGACAAACGAAATACCCTTGAATACCAGCTATTCTGCGACATCCGGAATCAAGTGATCCGTGCCACGCCTCAGATCCTTGAAATCGCAGGGTTTATCGCTGGTATTGACGCGCTCCAGGGTCTTGCACTGGTTGCCTCGGAAAACCGCTACACCCGACCTGAAATCAACCAGGATGACCACATTCATATCGAGGACGGCCGTCATCCAGTGGTGGAAAAAATGATCACAGGTGAGCGGTATGTTCCCAACTCCAT
>JAABSK010000428.1 GCA_011390435.1 Desulfobacteraceae bacterium
TGACCAAAGGCGAGCCTGTCGGCACTGTCAAGCTTTTTGTTGATTTTACCAAATCTGACAAAGGAAAGGCCCTGATCCTGGAAAGGGGTATGCTGCCTGTCGAGTGATCCTGTCTTTCCGAAATACTTCGGAGCAGCAGGCCGGAGCGGTGCTGGACATCGGTACAGAAAAAGCACACAAAATTCATATTAAACTGTTTCACGCCCCTTTCGACAAATGGTTCAGGGGCGTGAAACATTTTGGCGGCAATCCTTGGCATGACCAGACGATGCCGACCGATTCAGACACATCCTGGTAAAAGGAGCCAGCAGGATCTGGGTGGTCAGGGTCAGTGATCCGGTGTTTGATCAGCACCTGGAAGGAATCTTTCATATGGAAAACCGCAAACGGACGCGGAATCTGGCATCAATACTGGCAAAGGAACCGTTTGTGGACCGGGTGATTCCGGTCCAGCCCCGGGCCGCCACCGAAGATGAGCTGGCCTGGATTCATCTGCGGAATATATTGCCAAAATCAACGTAACCAACGAAAAAAAACTGACCCACCTGGATCCGCTGGGACAGATGAATGTGACCCCGGAAGGGTATGCCCTGATCACTCACATGCTCAAGCAAATGGCAAAAAAGGTCTGCAGCGGACGAATCATCTTTGTGCTGGAGGGCGGATACAGCATCAGGGGCATTCGCGAATGCGGGCTGCGGGTGCTCCAGGAGCTGGTGGATCTGCCAACCCTGAGCACGGAAAAAATCCGCCAGATGACCCCGGAAAAACCCGGCAGCGTGCCGGAACTGAAAAAAGCTATGGATCGCCACAGAATCTTCTGGCCGGCTATTCCCTGAAACCGTTCCGGGCATTAAATACCAGACATCCGGCAGTGGCAACAGTGAAAAACAGCTGCAAGCCCTGATGGAAACCTGGCATTCTGATGACATTACTGAGCGCCCCTCCACTGTGGCACATTTTAATATCCGGCGACTGGGATTTGCGCTTTACGGGGAATCCTATGAGATATCCTTTCCAGGCATCTTTTTTCTCAGCTTCATTGTGGGCATTATTGGCGGGATTTACGGCATCGGCGGCGGCGCCATCATAGCCCCCTTTTTTGTCACTTTTTTCAGACTGCCGGTATATATCGTGGCCGGGGCCGCCCTGATGGGGACCTTTATCACCTCCGTTGCAGGGGTCGTTTTTTATCAGGCTATTGCCCCTTTTTATCCTCACCTGTCCGAGGCACCTGACTGGCTGCTGGGAATTCTGTTCGGTGCAGGCGGCATGGCAAGCATGTATCTGGGTGCCCGGTGCCAGAAATTTGTCCCGGCCAATACCATCAAATGTATGCTGACCGGGGTCATGTTACTGACAGCGGCCAAATATGTGTTTGAATTTTTCGGATAATGACTGGCTGAGTTCCGATCTGCAAAACACCTACAGCCGTCCATTCACTGGGATGAAATCACAAACCCGTCAGGCATTTTCAAGATCGCCCATGCTCATAACTCTCGCATCGCTGCTCTTGTATTCCCTGTCCATAACAATTATTTTTTCAAGTGCGGGCATCTGGACAAACCCGTCCAGCATCGTTTCAAGAATGTTGTCCCCCCTTAAAAAAAGGAATTTACTCCCTGAATCGTTGACGATATAAGATGCTTCCTTGAATGACAGGGTCGGATATATGGCAACACTGACAGCCTTTACGCAGGCAAGCGCAAGGCCGGCATGTGTCCAGTAGGGACCGCTTGTGGACATGATTCCAGCCATTTCCTGTTTTCAGAGTCCCAGGCTCATTAAACCACAGGCATAACTTTCAACTCTGACGGCGGTCTCTTTCCATGTCATTCTACCGTTGCTGTCACTTATCAGTTGAAAAAACAAGCGTTTTAGTCAGGGGGATACCCCTCACCTGTCCGTGGTCCGACTGGCTGGCGGAAATTCAGTTCAGTATCGGCGGCTGTTACAATTTCATCGCGTATTTTAATTGTTTTTGGCAGATTGTAAAAAAAACTGACTTTTTGTACCTCATCCAAAAATGAGTTTGCAGAATGATTTGCCAGCCGCCCTTTCAATTTTTCAGTTAGGGTTTGGCATCAAATTTAAAAAAACAGGGCAATGCTTTACCGGCACTGCCCTGTATAAAAAGGCGAAATCAGTTGGAGATGCCCACAGGACAAGAAATCACCTTTTTTACTGATCTTTTTTCCCAACTGGATGAGTTTCGGGAAAATTTCTTGTATTTTCTGTCGCCTCCGGGGAACAAACAGGATTCCCCCACCCTCTTAAGTTCAATTCATCATCGATATAGTTTACAATATTATCATATTTGGTGGGAATTACGCCCGAAGGGACATAATTCAAGCCCAAGTCATGCCATACTTTCCAAATAATATGATCTACAAACGATTGTCAATATTTTTTAGATATCGCAACAAAAAAATTCATTTTATTTTTGACATGCATTTTAAGATAAAACTTCCTGTCTTGTCACCTGCTCGTTCGTCCTGAGCGCGCCCTCCGGCAACATGGCCCCGGTTTGCTTCAAGTTCCGGTGCAGTTCGTAGCACCGGGAAAGATCATGGCAGATGTGCCCCCTGGGGCTTTGTTTGAGGTAATCTATCAGCCAGGGCCGATAGGCCGGATGGGCACAGGTGTTGATGATCTTTTTTGCCCGCTCCATGGGCCCCAGGCCCCGCAGGTCTGCCAGGCCCTGTTCCGTGACAACTATCTGCACCGAATGTTCGTTGTTGTCCACATGGGGGGTCATGGGCACCACAGAAGAGATTTTACCCCCTTTTGCCACGGACGAG
>JAABSK010000429.1 GCA_011390435.1 Desulfobacteraceae bacterium
GATCAACAGATATCCGGCAAATTGATCTCCCTGGCCGGGTCTGCCGGCCTGTCGGTCGCCCTCACCCGAATGGGCAGAAACGATGACCTGCGCCGGGCACAAAAATTGGGTCTTGCCAGGTCTTTGACCAAACCGGTGAAACCCTCTTTTTTGTTGAAGCTGCTTGAAAAATCGTTCGGCAGTGTTGCAGGCACAGACCCGGCACCTGGAAAAGATCCGGTTTCCGGCAAACCGTTTTCACACACCCGGGTGCTCCTGGTTGAAGACAATGCCATCAACCTGAAAATCGGTTCGGAGATGCTGCGCATGGCAGGGGTGGATGTGGACACGGCCGGCAACGGTATCGAGGCCATTGAAAAGGTGCAGAAGAACCGTTACGCCGCCGTGCTGATCGATATACAGATGCCGCATCTGGACGGTATTGAAGCCTCCCGCATCATCCGGCAGCAATTTTCCAGAACCCGTCTGCCCATCATCGCCATGAGCGCCCATGCCAAGTCTGATAACTGGAAGGCATGTCTTGAGGCGGGCATCAACGACTATATTCTAAAACCCATCAGCCGGAATGTGCTGTTCACGGCCCTTAAAAAACAGATTGGGCTTGGTTACAATATTCCAGTGCCTGAACCAGGGCCCCATATACAGACAGATATGGCCATTTCGCAGCCGGATACATATGACCTGCCGGGCCTGGATGTCAGGGAGGGTATTGAAAGGCTGGGGGGTGCGATCCAAATTTATGCGGACATTTTAACTGATTTCTGTAAGGAATATGCCGGTTTTCAAAAGAAATTGAAGGGGTTTCTCACCCGTTCGGACTTCAGGGGTGCAGCTGAATTGAGCCATTCCCTCAAAGGTGCTTCAGGCAATATCTCAGCCATGGCCCTGTATGAGTCTGCAAAAGCCCTGGAAAACGCATGCTGGCAGAAAAGGGAGGATGAGATGCTGCAGTTGCTGAATCCGGTTCAGTTGGATTATGAAACCGTCTGCCGGTCTGCAGAACAGTTTGTTGCACAGGTAATATCAAAAAAAGGAGCCGAAAAGAAGACAACACAGGCTGCGGCCGCAGGTGCCGGCGGAAAACAGGATCTGACAGCCCTCACCCGGACCCTGATGAACCGGCTGGATCAGTGTGATCCGGTTCTTTCGGAAACCCTGGTTCAAAAAATGGAACCGTTGGCTGACAGGGCATGGCAAAACAAAATGGACCTTCTGGCTCACGCGGTTAAAAATTATCGGTTTGATGATGCAAAAATTTGTTTGAAAAACATCATGGATACCATACAGGCCAAATAGCGGATAACCGTGTTTTTTTGACATAACCGCTGCCATGGCAAGAACAGGAAATAAGGCCCATGAAAAAAATCAATGATTGTATGATTCTTCTGGTGGATGACTCAAAATCCAATGTGGATGTGCTGCTGAACGCCCTCAAAGATACGTATAAACTGGGGGTCAGTCTCAATGGGGAGGACGCGGTCCGGTTTGTCAGGCAAAAAATGCCGGACCTGATTCTGCTGGATATCATCATGCCCGGAACAGACGGATTCGAAGTGTGCCGGCAGCTTAAGAATGATCCGCTGACAAAGGACATCCCTGTCATTTTCATCACTGCCATGGATGACCTGAACCATAAAACCAAGGGATTTGATTTCGGTGCGGTGGATTATATCACCAAGCCCTTTGATATTACCGAAGTCAAAGCCCGGGTCAGAACCCACCTGACCCTCAAGCTGGCCCAGGAAGCGTTAAAGAACCAGAATACGATCCTGGAAGAGATGGTCCGGGAACGGACGTTAGAGTTGAGAAGAGCACAGATCGAGGTGATCAACCGGCTAGGTAAAGCTGCAGAGTACCGGGACCAAAACACCGGCACTCACATCAACCGTATGAGCAAGTACTGCCGGCTGATGGGCAAGGCGCTGGGACTTTCCAGAGAGGAATATGACCGGCTGGATCTGGCATCCACCATGCATGACGTGGGAAAGATAGGCATTTCAGACAATATCCTGCTCAAACCCGGCAAATTGGACGGCACTGAATGGGAATCCATGCGGACCCATACAGAGATAGGTGAAAGACTGCTTTCAGGGGGCACTTCTCAATTGCTGGAGGTGGCGCGGATCATAGCCATGACCCATCATGAAAAGTGGGACGGCACCGGATATCATCAGCAGCTCAAGGGCAAGGAAATTCCTTTGGCCGGCAGAATCACCTGTATCTGCGATGTGTTTGATGCCCTGGTGTCCAGGCGGCCCTACAAGGACCCATGGCCGGTGGAACAGGCCTTCAAAGAGATCAAAAAAGGGAGCGGCATCTTTTTTGACCCTGATCTGGTGACGTTGTTTCTGTCTTTGGAGCCTGAAATCAGAGAGATTATCAAAATGTATCAGGACTGATCGCCCTGCGGCCTTTGTGTCATTGCCCGGGGTGATTTTTTCTTGTGTTTGACGCTGGCATTTATTAGGATAAAAAAATGTTCTTAAATCCTGAGAATTCCTGGAGTATCATGATAAGAAAAATAGTCGTTTCGGTATGGGTAATCTGTTTTCTGAGCGGTTCGGTTCTGGCGGCCCAGGAAAAACAATTGTTTGAAACAGGGGTCCAATATCTGAAGCAGGACCGTTATGAATCGGCGATAACGGTTTTCAGCGAACTGATCAACATAGATCCTCTCAATCCGGATGCCTTTAAAAACAGAGGGGTGGCCCATATGAAGCTGGCTCAGTACGACCAGGCCATCCATGATTTTGAAAGAACACTGGAAATTACACCGGCTGTTAAAGGTATTTACA
>JAABSK010000430.1 GCA_011390435.1 Desulfobacteraceae bacterium
GGTCTTTCCCGGCAGCTGTCTCTATGCCAGTGCGGATTTTCTTATCAGAACCGGTTCAGGGGTGAAAACTGGTTTAGGAATACTGGTGGAGGTTACAGATTCATTGAGTTTCTGGTCGGCCCCGTATATATCTCGAACCACAGACGGGGTGAGCTTTGACGGCACATCATCAAAAACGATGCTGCCCCGGAGCATGCCGATCACCCTGTCACAATAGGTTCTTGCCGTATCCAGGGTGTGCAGGTTGCACAGCACGGTCAACTTGTCCCTGTCCCGGATTTCCCGCAGAGAGGACATGACTTTTTCAGCACTCAGGGGATCCAGAGAAGCTATGGGTTCATCTGCCAGAACCATTTTCGGCTGTTGCATCAGTGCCCGTGCAATGGCCACCCGCTGCTGCTGTCCTCCGGACAGGGTCTCGGCCCTCTGCAGGGCCTGATCAGCGATACCCAGTCGGTCCAGGGCTGTCAGAGCTTCCTCCAGCAGTTTATGGCCAAAAATACTGAAGATGCTTTTGAGTGTGCTGTGGCCATTCAGCCGGCCTATCAGAACATTGGTCACCACATCCAGACGGGGAACCAGGTTGAACTGCTGAAAAATCATGGCACAGTCCCGCTGCCAGCGCCGCTTTTCTTTTCCTGTGAGTTGCAAAATATTACGGCCATTGACCTGAATAGATCCTTCAGTAGCATCGGTCAACCTATTTATCATACGCAGAAGGGTGGATTTTCCGGCACCGGAAGGTCCGATAATCCCCACCATCTGGGCCTGGTCAACGGAAAATGACACCGCATCAACTGCAGTAATTTTTCCAAATTTTTTGGTCAGGTGTGAAATTTTCATGGGATCCTTTTTTTGTTCATTGTTGTCATTTTTTCTTGTCCGGCCGCCATAGGCCGGACTATCACAGAATGGTAAATCTGACTCTGGATAAGGGTCACAATTTCTGTGTGTCGGATCTGCCGTGAATCAGGCGTTTGCGCAATTTCCCGGATAAGGTGTCCATGGCAATCACAAGACAGATGGTTAATATAATAAGGTACAGTACATTCTCCCAGTTGCGCTGGGTATTCATGGCTTCCACCAGCATCAGGCCAATACCGCCGGCACCCAAGGCACCGATGATGGTGGCAGACCGGACATTGGACTCAAGATAATACAAGGTCTGGGAAACAAAAACCGGAATGATTTGGGGAATGACCCCGAACCGGTAGAACTGCATTTGATTGGCCCCTGTGGCATCCACTCCTTCCATCTGTTTTCGGTTGACTCCTTCAAGGGCTTCGGAAAACAATTTGCCCAGAGAGCCGGTATCGGTAAACGCAATGGCCAGCGCCCCGGTCAGCGGGCCCAGTCCAAAAGAGCGTATGAAGATCAAAGACCAGATCAGCATGTCAATGCCCCTGAGAAAATCAAATATCCTGCGGACGGCAAAGCGCAATGCCAGGGCCGGTGTAAAATTGGATGCTGCCAGAATGGCCAGGGGCAGTCCCACCAGGGCTGCAGTGATGGTTCCCAGGATGGCCATCAAAAAGGTTTCCAGCAGCGCCACAAACACATGGCGGTGCTGCCAGCCCGGATTGTTCCAGAAGGTGGTCCAAATCAGCTGCAGGTTGGATATCTGCGGATCAAGCCTCTGCTCAGAAAAGGCCAGCTGAACAATCTGCCAGGGGGAATATGCCGTCAGTTTCGATCGAAATGGGAAAAAAAAGTTTTCCCAGCCCAAAAAATACCGGTGCACCTCAATCCGGGTTTTAGACACTTGTATTCTGCGGCCGATGGTAGGGCGGGCATCAAATTTCGCAGGGGTTGTCCTGAGCCATTCAGGGGGGACCGCTCCCTCGGGCAGCGTGGTGACAATGCCGTTATCAGTCACCCGGACCTGTACAGGGCCGAAATCCGGTATGGTCATGGTCACATGAGTGTCGAATATGGTTACATGATAGCCTTTTCCTAAGTCCACGGCTGCAGTATCATCGACCAGATGGACCCATCCGGGCGGAGTTTCATAGGTAGCGGTGCGCTCACCTTCAATCGCAATGGAGATTTCACCAGGATCTCTCAAATTTTTCGTGACATGAACCTTGTGGGCAAGGGCATCGGTTGCTAGCAGAACCGCCCTCTGGGGTTGTGACCTGCTTATCAGGTGCCATACATCAAAAGAGATGAAGGTGTATAACAAATACAGGATCGTCATCCCGGTGCCTGCCACGATCATCAGGCTGTGGCTCCGGATCCGGGAAAACACAACTGTTGATCCAGTGAACGGCGCTGAGGTTTGCATGGTCACGGTGGATGATGCCATCGGATTTCCTTTCTATGCTGGATCTCTGCCGATCACCAGGCGCCGGCGGGTAAAAGAGGACAATTGGTCGATAAAAAAAATGGACAGAATCAGCAGGACAAATAGGGCTGCTGTCTCATCTCCAGCCCCTTTGCCCCATCCTATGGTGCGCCGCAGTTCAGTGCCGATGCCCCCCGCCCCCACAAAACCTAAGATGGCCGAGGCCCGTACATTGATTTCAAACCGTAGCATAAAATAGCTCAAATAGTTGGGCAGCACCTGGGGAAGCACCCCGTACCGCATGCGCTGCAGCCAGGTAGCACCGCAGGATGCCAGTCCTTCCACAGGATCTGCATCGGCATTTTCATTCACCTCTGAAAACAGTTTTCCCAAGGCCCCGGCCGTGTGGATCGCCACTGCAATCATGGCCGGCACTGGAGTGGAACCCAGGATAAAAATCAGAAACAGGGCGATGATCAGTTCAGGAAAAGCCCGCATGCTGTCCATA
>JAABSK010000431.1 GCA_011390435.1 Desulfobacteraceae bacterium
GGAACTGCTTACCCTTTTTGCCATTGCCTGGGCCGTTCTGCTGGGTGCGGGCAGTGAGGTGCTGGGATTCAGCAAGGAGGTGGGGGCATTTCTGGCCGGAATATCTCTGGCATCCACCACCTATCGGGACTCCATCGGGGCCCGGCTCACCGGGCTGAGGGATTTTCTGCTGCTTTTTTTCTTCATTGACCTGGGGGCCAGGCTGGACTTGTCCATGGTGGGCTCCCAGCTGGGATCGGCCCTGGTATTTTCCATCTTCGTGCTCATCGGCAATCCGTTGATTGTGCTGGTCATTATGGGATTGATGGGATACCGGCGCAGAACCGGTTTTCTGGCAGGGCTGACCGTTGCTCAGATCAGTGAGTTTTCTCTGATCGTGGCAGCTCTGGGGCTGAGTATCGGCCATATCACAGAACAGACCATGGGACTGATCACCCTGGTGGGGGTGGTGACGATTTTTCTGTCCACTTACATGATTCTTTATTCCTACCCCCTGTACCGGTTTTTATCCGGCCCGTTGAAGCTGTTTGAACGGCGCAATCCTTACCGAGAAGCAGCCATAGACACCTTGAAAAAACCCCAACCGGTCGATGTGATCCTGGTGGGTCTGGGCAATTACGGCACCGGTCTGGGAGAATACCTGCTGCGCCGTGAAAAAGCCATACTGGGGGTTGACTTTGATCCCGGAGCTTTGGACCGGTGGCGCAAAAAAGGCGTGCCTGTAATATACGGAGATATGGCAGATCCGGAGATGCACGAGCACCTGCCTTTGCGCACTGCCGGCTGGGTGATCAGCACGGTACGGTCAAAAGAGATGAACCTGGCATTGATCCACAATCTGAAAAAAGACGGATACGCGGGCAAGGTGGCGGTGACGGCGGCAACCGATCCGGAAGCGGTTGAATATGAACAAGCCGGAGCCCGACTGGTGTTCCGCCCGTTCAAAGATGCCACAGAACAGGCGGCAGATGCCCTTACCTATGCCATGGATTTTTTACCGAAAACCCTTGACTGGCCCATCTCTTTTCGTGAAGTCCGCATCCGGTCCGACGCTTCTGCCGCAGGAAAAATTATCCAGGAGATTCCATTGTCCGCAGCCGGTGTGTCGGTGCTGGCCGTCAGCCGGGGAGGCCGTGTCCATTACGAGCCCGGTCCGGATTTCAGGGTTTTTCCAGGGGACCGGCTGCTGCTCATGGGACCGCCAACCGGATTGAAAGATGCAGAAAACGTACTCAGTCAACCTGAAATGAAAAAAACAGCATCTGATGTCAATCGGTTTGAAATTGCGGAGATCACGGTGGCAGAGGATTCTCCAATTTCCGGAAAATCGCTGAAGGAACTGCAATTTCGGCAGACATATGGTGCCAACCTGGTGGGTATCCGCAGGGGGAAAGAACAAATCACTGCCATCAATCCGGCAGAAAAACTGCAGGCCGGGGACTGCCTCATTGTGATCGGAAAAGCGGATGTGGTCAGAAACTTGAAAGACAAAACCCTCTTGTAACAAAAACCAAAAAAAATATGAGGAATAAATGAAGCGGTTCAAAAACATACTGTATGTCAACGAGACAGGTGTCAACCAGTCGTCGGCCATGGCAAGGGCTGTTTCCCTGGCAAAACATAACCAGGCGGATTTGACGATTGTTGATGTGATCTCGGATAAAATCATCGCCGCTGCAGTTGGGCTTCCGCCGGACGGCCCGTCCGCCGAAGAACTCAAGACCGAGGTGGCAGCGGACCGCCGCAGGGCTCTGGCATCATTGATTGCGCCATTCACACAGGGCCCTGACATCCGTATACAGGTGGTGACGGGCAAGCGGTTTCTGGAAGTGATCCGCATGGTATTGTCCCAGTCCTTTGACCTGGTAATCAAGCCGGCTGAGAATCCGGACTGGGTGGATCGGCTGTTCGGCAGTGATGATATGCATCTGCTTCGGAAATGTCCCTGTCCGGTATGGCTGATAAAGCCGTCTGATAAAATCCGGTTCAATACCGTTCTTGCGGCTGTTGATATTGATCTGCTCAATCCGTTGCCCACAAACCAGAATCTCAACCAAACCATTCTGGAACTGGCCGGGTCCATTGCCCTGGCCGACAATGCGTCCCTGCACCTTGCCCACGCCTGGGACACTTCTGCGGAACAGACCTTTCTGTCACAAAAGGGAATTTCAGCCGAAAGTGTGGACGCGTATGTTGGGGAAAAAAAGACGATGCACGAAAATGGCCTGTCCAACCTGGGGATTGCATTGAAAGAGTGGACCAAAACCAGTGCCCTTAAAACGATTGCCCCCCGACTTCATCTGATCCAGGGACCGGCCAAAAAAATGATCCCTCAACTGGCCAATGATCTGCCCGCAGATCTGGTGGTCATGGGAACCATTGCCCGTGGGGGTATTCCAGGTTTTATCATCGGCAACACGGCAGAGGCTGTTTTTTATCAGCTGATATGCTCCGTCCTTGCCGTCAAGCCCCCTGGATTTAAATCACCGGTCAAATTGGGGTGATATTTCAAAACGGGTTTTAATTGAGGAGTAATGATAACAGGGAGATTCTCCCCCACAAATTCCTCCTTTTCTTCCACCAGCGCCTAGCGGATACCGATTTGGTAGATAGGGCGCAACGCATAGTGGATATCCTTGTCAGCCGGTACGGTAATCACCTGCTTGAAACGGAGAGGCGTTTTAGGTGTATTCTGTGGTCCTGAATCTGGATCTAAATTTTTCAGAGCCATTGCCAATCCTTTTATACGATACCGCCCCTTGGGAGTGACTTGGTCAATATAGGATGCATC
>JAABSK010000432.1 GCA_011390435.1 Desulfobacteraceae bacterium
CATATACGGACGGGTTCTGCTGGCCGCATTCCTGGTCAATATTTTTGTGATTGTGGGCCCGATATTTACGTTGAATGTGTATGACCGTATTATTCCCCACAATGCCATTGACACCCTCTGGGTCCTGGCGGCCGGTGTGGCCCTTATCTATATTTTTGATGTGATCCTGAAACATATCCGAACCTATTTTCTGGAAAATGCCGCCCGGCGAAGTGATGTGATCTTATCGTCCATGCTCTTTGAACAGGCCATGAACCTCAAGCTTAACAACAAACCCAGATCTGTGGGCTCTTTTTCAAGCATCATAAAAGATTTTGACAGCATCCGCAATTTTTTCGCATCCGGTGTGATTACCGCATTTATAGATCTGCCCTTTGCATGGATTTTTCTGCTGGTGATTTACTATATTAATCATATAATTGTGTTAATCCCGCTGACAGCGATTCTCCTGATCCTGCTGCTCGGTATTCCCATGCGGCATAAGGCGCAGAAAATCATTGACACCACCCATGACGCCACCCACAAACGGAACAGTATCCTGGTGGAAGCCCTGGCCAATCTGGAAACGGTCAAGACTTTCAATGCCGGAAGCGCCATGCAGTGGCACTGGGAAGAGAGCATCGGGTCCATTGCCGAGAAAACCCAGCGGTCCCGGGTATGGACCGGTTCTCTTTCCACCTTGACCGGCTTTCTGACACAGTGTTCCAGTGTGGCGATTATCATTGCAGGCGTTTACCTGATCCGGGAAAGAGAGCTGACCATGGGCGGGCTGATCGCCATCAATATTCTGGCCTCCCGAAGTATTTCACCCATGGCCCAGGCCATCTCTCTGCTCATGAACTTCGGTCAGATGAAAGCCGGGCTCAAGTCCTTGAACGAGTTCATGGAACGGGAAACAGAGCGCCCGGAACACAAAAAATTTCTCCATCGGCCGATCCTTAAGGGAGACATTGAATTCACGAATGTTGATTTCAAATATCCAGACGAAGAGACCAAAGCTGTATCCAATATCAGTTTTCACATTAAAACAGGGGAAAGGGTGGGGATCATCGGTGCGGTCGGTTCCGGCAAATCCACCATTGGCAGACTTCTGCTCGGGTTGTTTGAACCGGAACAGGGATCTATCTTTATTGACGGGCTGGATATAAAACAGATTGACCCGGTGGATTTACGCCATAATTTCAATTATGTGCCCCAGGATGTGGTGCTTTTTTCAGGCACAGTCCGGGACAACATTACACTCAGATCTCCCCATGCCGATGACATTGCCATTATTAACGCCGCAAAAATCGGTAAAGTGGATGCATTCACCAACCGTCACCCCCGCGGCATGGATCTCCAGGTGGGAGAAAGAGGATCCGGCCTGTCCGGCGGGCAGAGACAGTCCGTTGCCGTGGCCATGGCCTTTATTGAACAAAGCCCTATTGTCCTGCTTGATGAACCGACCAATTCCATGGATTTTAATACAGAAAACCAGGTCATTTCAAACCTGAGCAGCATTATCCAGGGCAAAACAACCCTTATCATAACGCATAAACCCTCGATTCTTAAAATTGTGGACCGCCTTATTGTCATGGACAAAGGCAGAATTGTGATGGACGGCCCCAGAGAAGAGGTGATCGCAAAGCTTGGAGGGAAAACCCAGTGAGCTTTGATAAAGAATCGGTCAAACAGGTGACTTCCCGCCGATGGGCCAAACAGTCCCGCAAAAAATACAGCCAGACAGATATTAAATTCATGAACAGCCTGAGTGCAGCGGTCCTGTCCGACAGCCCGGCCAAGACAAACATCCTGCTCTATGCCATTGCCCTGCTGGTCTTTTCCTTTATTGCATGGGCAAGCTGGGCTGAACTTGACGAAAGAACACAGGGCATCGGACGGGTGATTCCAGCCCGGCAGCTGCAGGTGATACAGAATCTGGAAGGCGGCATTATCAAAGAAATCCGGGTCCATGAAGGCCAATCGGTTAAAACAGGACAGACCCTTGTTGTTATTGACAATACCGGCGCCGGCAGCTCCTTTTCTGAAAGCCAGACCATCATAAACGAGCTCAGGGCTCGCAGTGTCCGTCTAAAGGCGGAAGCCGGGATCAAAAGTTTTGAAGAGGCTTCCGCCCAGGCAGAGGATCTGTCGCCTGAACTGCTGGCAAAGGAAAAACGGCTGTACAACACCCGGATGCGCCAGAAAAAAAGCGAGCTTGAAGTAATTGAACAGCGGTTGGCCCAGATAAAGATTGACCTGGCGGAAACCCGTTTAACCATAAACAGTTTGAAACAAAGCCGGCAAATGATGGCCAGGGAAATGGAACTCACCCAACCCTTGGTTGAAAAAAGGCTTGTGTCAGAACTTGAATTTATCCAGTTAAAGCAAAAAATCCTGGACAAAAAGCAGGAGCTTGAAACCGCTGTAAAAAAAACGGAAACACTGTTATCCAAAATCAAGGAGACTGAAAATCAGATCCAGGAACTTAAAAGCAGGCATCAGGGAGAGGTTGAGGAAGAATTGAACAAGGTATCATCAGAAATTGAGCGCTTGAAAGAAAAACAGATTGCCATTGCCGACCGGGTAACGCGTACCAATGTCCGCTCCCCGGTTGACGGTACGGTGAAGCGCCTGCTGATCAATACAGTGGGCGGTGTGGTCTTGCCGGGCATGGATATTTTAGAGATTGTACCGGATGAAGACAGACTGCTGGTGGAAGCCAAAATAAAACCCTCAGACATTGCCTTTCTCTATCCAGGGCTGAAGGCCATTGTAAAGCTGACAGCCTATGATTTTGCCAT
>JAABSK010000433.1 GCA_011390435.1 Desulfobacteraceae bacterium
TAACGGATTCATGAACTGGGGAAGAATACACACAAACTCAGAATAGTTTTTTATATGCATGGGGCACCTTTATATTTTCATCATAAGGGTTTCATTATTCATTGGACCGAAAAATACAAGAAAAAAAATAAAACCCCCCGGATGGGTGATGGAAAATAATTGATGAACTGATAAATAAAGATGTGAAAAAGATATCTTAATATCATAAGGAGGACAACATGACGGATGTGTATGAAAGACTGGCAAAACACCTTGACAACCTGCCGGCGAGCTATCCGGCCACGGATTCAGGGGTTGAACTCAGGATATTGAAACAATTGTTTACACCGGAAGAAGCTGAAACCGCAACAGCCCTTGTCCTGTTTCCCGAACCTGGGGACGTCATTGCAAAAAAACTCGGTAGAAATGAATGCGATGTTGAACCGCTTTTGTTCAGCATGTCAAGAAAAGGACTCATCGGCCGTTCCGGCAAAGAGCGGTATCATTACATGGCAGCCAATTTTATCATGGGGATATGGGAATATCATGTCAATGCGCTTGATGAGATGCTGATCCGTGATGTGAATGAATATATTCCGCAGATATGGGAAAAGAGCTGGGCAAAACAAAAAAATCAACAAAAACGGGTAATTCCCGTATCAAAAAGCATTCCCGCCGAAATGAACATCATGCCCTATGAAAAGGCGGAAACGATTATAAAAAAACAGTCCAAAATTGTGGTTGTGCCGTGTATCTGCAGAAAAGAGCATGCCATGACCGGGCATGGCTGTGGCAAACCCCTGGAAGTATGTCTGATGCTGGGGGCAAATGCAGTTTTTTATGACGAAAACAATATCGGGCGATCCATCACCCAGGAAGAGGCCCTGGAGATTTTGAACAAAGCCTGTGAGGCCGGTCTTGTGCTTCAGCCATCAAATTCTCAAAAGCCCTTTGTTATCTGCATGTGCTGCGGATGCTGTTGCTTTTCACTGAAAAACCTCAACAAAATGGATGCGCCTGCCAAAATTGCATGTACCAATTATCATGTTATTGTCAGCAAAGATGACTGCACCGGCTGCGGCAATTGTGAAGATATCTGCCAGATGGGTGCCATAAAAGTGGAAGACGGGTCAGCAGACGTTAATTTGGCAAGATGTATCGGATGCGGTCTCTGTGTCACAAGGTGTGAGTTTCATGCAATCAGGCTTATTGAAAAAGAAGAATCGAAAAAATATAGCATCCCTGCCAATACTATTGAACAATATATGAAGATAGCCCGGGAAAGGGGAAAACGCTCTTTTTAAACAGTCTTCTTTCCGGATCCGATTTTTTCAAGTAATGCCATCGAAGATTCACTATTGAAATCCGTAGTATTCCCCTATTTTTGATCTGCTTTTATTCCATGATGCGGATATACGATGCTTCCGGGCTTGACAGAACCTGGGCGGTCTGTCCGGTTTTGAAGCGGTCAAAATCAGCTTCGCTGACATTCAGGATGGGAAAGGTTTTTGCATAAACATGCTTTCCCACCACCGGTCCGGTGGCCAGCAGCGGCTCGGTGCGGATGTTGATGATGGCTGCGGGTGCCAGATCCAGGCGCAGCAGCTCCAGGATCATGAGAGAGCCGGTGCTGGACCCCTTGCCAAAGGGAAAAACCAGTATCCTGCCTGACACCGACGCTTCGAAAAGATCATGGCGTTTGTCTGAAATCAGGCCCGTGGCCGGATTCACACATCCCCAGAAACTGATGGCCTGGCGGGTGGATAAAATACGGCCCTGGCCCTGGCCGGGTAATATGCAGGTGGCGGCTATTTCCATAGCGGTTGTATCCTTAATTTGCCGGAAACAGCAGTTTCAACGCAGTCATGGGTTCCTGAAAAGATCACGTTCAGCCCGGTCTGTGAAAAGCAGTAATTGGCATATTTCACCGAATCCGACATGGCAGTGGTGAAATTCCAGTTTTCTTTGGGATACTGGAGCGAACATCCATCCGTGAACACCTTGACCCCGCAGGTTTCTATTTTCTCAAGAAGATGCAGTGCCTGGAGTTCCCCATAGGTTTTCCGGCTGGTAAACACCCAGAATTCAATCGAGTCTTTAATTTTACGGCCATTGAGCAGTGTTTCAAGGGTCTTGAACTCAGCCAGTGAATAATGGGGGCATCCCAGGGTGATCAAGTCCGGGACCCGGCCGGCCCCCTGGTTGAGCCGCAATGCTGCTTCATCGACCTTTTCCGGGGTAATGGTCACCACCTCCACCGGGGTCCTGCCTTTAAAGCAGGTGTCTAAATCCAAAGCTTCCGGTGTCACTCCGATGATGTGGAACAGTCCGACCGCACCGGATGAGGCGGCTGCGGCACTGAAGGCTTTAAGATCATCCGTGGCTACGCTGCGGGGGATACCTTCCAGTGCGGCGACCCGGTCCCCGGCGATTTCTCCGAATACAAAACCCAGGAGCGGGTAAAGTCTCGGATCGGAAAAGGCCTTTTCGGGAAAATCCTTCAGGGTTAAAAGCATTTCAGGGATGCGGTTTTCATCAAGGTGCAACCCCAGTGCCGGTACCCGGCCCGCAACAGCGGCACAGATATCGATCAGGTCGGCATACCGTTCGGTCCTGGCACCGATCACGGAATTGACAAAGGCAACCGCATTGGACTCCCCCCAGGCGATCTGCTCGCCAAAAGCCGGGATCAGCCCCTGCTGATAAGGCGCGCAGGTCCAGGTGGGCATGGCCCCCATTTTAAGATAGGCGGTTTCAAGTCGACGGCTTTTTTCGAGCAGCCCGGCAGGCACCCGCAGCC
>JAABSK010000434.1 GCA_011390435.1 Desulfobacteraceae bacterium
CATCAATACCCGGATAAAAAACTGGGAACGTCTGACCCATCTGGCAATGCATGTCCCAGACATGGCTGAAGCAGAAGCGTATGTCTCTCAGATCAAAAACATTGAAACCCAGCGCCAGCTGCTGGCAGAACCAGACCTGATACCGCCCCTGATAAAGCACCTGACCCAGTTGCTGCGGGATGCATTGAACCAGGCCAAATCCGACTGGGATCGGGAATGGCAGACCGGGGAAAGCCGGTTAAAAGAAGATACCAACTGGCAGCAGCTCGAACCGGAGCAGCGCCATGCGTTGAGATCCCCCCATGGGCTGGTGAAAGCAGCCTGCCCTGCCATCGAGGTGGATACCACCGATGCTGTTCTCAGCACCCTGGGCTATCACAGCCTGTCGGCATTGAAAGACCGGATTGCGGCCATGCCGGGAAGATACGATCAAGTCCTGCTGAAAGCAGCCCAACTGCTGGAACCGGAACTGCAGAAAGTCAATCTGCCTGCGCGCACATTGAAAACCCAGGAAGATGTAGATGCCTGGCTGGATCAGGCCCGGAAACTGTTGATTGACAGATTGTCCAAAGGACCGATTCTGGTATGAGAAACCTTCAGGACATTGCAGAACTGCTGGACAAGCTGGATGACCATACGGCAGATGCCCTTGAAGATCAGGATCTGGACTTCAAACAATGGGATGTCAAAAGCAGGGACAAATCGGTCAGGCTGGTGGTTCACATGGCAGTATGCATGGCCAACGGCGGGGGCGGAACAGTTGTTTTCGGGGTGGCTGACCAGGTGACTGGGCGTACTGAGGCCATTATCGGGGTTCCTCCTGAAGTGGATGTCAATCTGTTGAAAAAAGCGGTCTATGACCAGACTGACCCCAAAATCATGCCGGTTTTTGAAACCCTAAATGTGCCTGAAGGTTTCGGCCGGCTCCTGATCATGCAGATCCATCCGGGCCTGCCCCCCTACACAGATACTGCCGGCACTGGATCGATACGGATCGGCAAGGAATGCAAGCCCCTGACCGGCACCTTACGGCGCAAAATCAGCATCGAGACCGGTGAAACCGATTTCAGTGCCGAACTGGTGGCACCGGCCGACCCTTCCAGCCTGTCCCCCACTGCTCTGGAAACCTTGCGTAATCAGGCAAAAGCGGAACGAGCGCCCGATGATCTGTTGAAACTGGATGATCTTGAACTGCTGTCCGCTCTTGGGTTAATAAAAAAACATCAGCTGACCCGGGCGGCTATCCTGATTGCCGGACATGAAGAGGCTTTACGTCGGCATGTGCCTGGATTTAACTGGACCTTTTTACAAATGGCGTCTGATACAAATTACAGCAATCGGGAAGACCGCATCACTGCCATTCCGTTTTCCGTGCAGCGGGTAGAAGAGCTGCTGCTGCCGTTCAATCCCATCACAACCCTGGAACAGGGGCTGTTTCATTTTGAATACCGTATCTGGCCGGAGGTGGCCATCCGTGAAGCGCTCATGAATGCATTCTGCCATGCGGATTTCCGCATCGCAGGTCCCATCATGGTAAAACTGTATTCTGACCGGGTGGAAATCAGCAATAACGGGGGGTTTATCGGCGGGATCACCCCGAACAATATCCTTCACCATCAGCCGGCCGCCCGTAATCCGCTCCTGGTAGAAGCACTGACCCGCCTGCGTCTTGTCAACCGCAGCAATCTGGGCGTCAGCCGCATGTACAAAGCCCTGCTCATGGAAGGAAAGGAACCCCCAATGATCCAGGAGATCGGTGAGTCAGTCTGTGTTACCTTTTTAAAAAGGGAAATGGCTGCCGCATTCCGTGTGTTTGTTGCACAAGAAAGCAGGAAGGGACGTGACCTGGGTGTGGATACCCTGCTGATCCTTCAATATCTTCTGAAACACCCGGAGCTTGAGACCTCTGTTGCGGCAGGTATGTGCCAGCGCAGCCATGGACAAATGAGAGAAATCCTCTCTGCCATGGAAAAGGCCGGATACATTGAACACGGGGGCGCCGGGCGTGGCATGTACTGGACAGTCCGTCCGGAACTTTACCAGCAACTGTCTGAATCGGGTTATCCGGAACGTGAACGCCGAATAGACTGGGATGCAGCCAAAACAAGGGTTCTCAGTATCCTGATGAACCGAAGCAAAAAAGGATTGCCTGGACTGGGAAATGCCGAAATCCGCCAGATTACCCGATATAGCCGGCACAAGGTACTTCGACTCATGAAGGAACTGGCAGATGAAAATCCGGAAATTTCCCGACCAGGGCCTGGTAGAAAGGGGCGTTACGAATATGGGCTGGGTGAACATGGCGATTGAATGCGCTTTTAAATGCAATACAGCATTCAATGCAGCATTGATTTTACCTAAATGCTGCATTGAATGTTAACTGCTCATTTGTGCAATATTCACATGGCGTAATTGTTGCACCTATTGTGCAATAATCCTTATAATTGCACACCCAATTGCATTGAATGCAATTGAATTTCAATTAAACGGTTGAAAGCAAACAAAAAGAGGCAATGAACCGCTCATGAAACCACTGGATAAACCACTCCGCAACACTCTGGAAAAAACCGTCAAAGATGCCCGCAAAATCGCCGAACATGCGGCAAAGGCAACCTTGGACCAGCTGGGTGTGGCAGAACCGGCACCATATTCCCATCTGACCGATTCAGAGCGGGTTCTGCGCCGGCGGCTGAGGATCCACGGCCGTCAGCTGGGAGATACCTTGAACGGCGGCAAAGACCAGACCATGGATCGTCTCATGG
>JAABSK010000044.1 GCA_011390435.1 Desulfobacteraceae bacterium
AGGGCAGTGGCCAGAAGCCATCCATCCCACCACAGGCGGCGGCTGCATGGGAGACGGCCAGCACGGGTGGGCAGCGGCAGAATGGATCATGATGATGCGAAATCTGTTTGTCAGGGAGGAAGGAAAAACGCTGGTGATCGGTGCGGGCATTTTTCCGGACTGGATTGAAGAAAAAACCCGGCTGGCATTCGGCCCGACCCTGGTGCCGGGCGGTCAGCTTAAAGTCAGAATCACCGGATCTGCGAACCGGCTGACCGTTTTTCTGGATTCAGATTTCCACGGACCGCCCCTGCCCTGCCGGATTGCAGTGCCAGGCTACAGACCTGTTGAAACCGATACTTCAGAATCTACACACGTGCTTGAACCGATCCGGGAAAAATAAATATCAATAGACCACCAGCCCTTTTTCAATGGCAAATGTGGTCAGTTCGGAAACATTATGCAGACCCAGCTTGTTCATAATGTTGGACCGGTGCCGCTCCACAGTTTTCGGGCTGATGAACAGAAATTCGGCAATCTGCTTGCTGGTGTACCCTTCAGCCACCAGCTTGAGCACCTCCCGCTCCCGCTGGGTCAGGCGGTCCCAGGTACTTTCCTTTTTCAGCTTCCGGCGGCCCTCAAGGAATCCTTCCATCACTGTCCCGGCAATCCCCGGGCTGATATATATTTTTTCGGAGAGCACCACATGGATCGCCTTCAACAATTCATCCTGGGATGAATCCTTGAGGCAGTATCCGGTTACACCGGCGCCAAAACACTCCAGAATAAAATCATCTGAATCATGGATGGTCAGCGCCATGATTCTGGACTCAGGCATCTGGCGTTTGATCTCTTTTATGGCGGAAAGTCCGTCCATCCTGGGCATGGACAAGTCCATCATGATCAAATCCGGCGGATCTTCGAGCGCAAGGGTTGTCTCGATGGCAGAAAATCCATCTGCTGCTTCCGCAACCACCTTTAGGCGCTCATCTGAATTGATCATCAGGCACAGCCCCTCCCGGAGCAGGGTGTTATCTTCTGCAACGACAATTCTTTTTTTTTCCATTATTGATTCCCTGAAAGGGAGTTGAATCCTTTCAGCAAGTTAATCGCGGTTTGAGAACAGTGATCATCAGACGATGATATATCACACCTGTTTGAATATACCAAACAAAATCTGATGATTTCACATTTTCCGCGTTCCAGTAGTCTGCCCCCGCTGTTCTTCTTCTGTTTCTGCTGCGTTGCAGCAATCCGTCAGCGCGGTGTCCTGTCCTGGCATCTTCGTATTGCTGAGATTAGTTTTTCCGCAGGTGCACTTTTGGTGAGATAATCCCTTGCTCCGGCCTTGAACATGGCTTGTGCAAGGGTTGGATCTGTATGCATGGAAAAGCCGATCACACAGATTTGCGGCTGACGGGACAGGATTTGCCGCGTGACCTGAACACCATGCATTTCCCCCAGGTTGATATCCATAAGGATCACATCTGGATTCAACTCCTGCGCCAGCTGCATGGCCTGTTTTCCATCCTCTGCTTCTCCAAGAATCTGAAAATCCGGCTCGACCTGTAAAAGGGCCTTTAGCCCCTCCCGCAGCACTTTATGGTCATCAACGATCAGAATACCGATGTTATCCACTTTTATTTCCGGATCTTCTGCTTCATCGTTTTTCTTTCGTCAGTGCCAGTTCCTGGTTTCCGGCCTGAACCACACAGGTAAAACAGCCATGCGGCTGGCAATATTGACCTGAGTACGACATATGCACGCCTCTCTGAAAAAATTGATTCATGTATGTCAAATCCTACCACTGGAGAATATTTGCGGACAATGAGGGGAATCCTGCATTTCCCCTGATAGATTTATGCATTTAAAAGACAGGCTGACGGTTCAAAACAGCCTGAAGCCTTCCCAAGAACTTGGCGGGGAAATGGTATCGAGCAAGGCCAGTGATCAATCCAGATGAAGCACCACGGAAACAGACGTGAACAACGCCCGGACCGGGTCGCCTTCTGCGACACTGGACAGCCAGGGGCCGGCAGAGGAGATCACAGCGCAGATCTGCATTGACTCTGAAATCGTGACAATACATTCGGTATTGATCTGCCCCTGGGTAATCCGGGTGACGATCCCGCTGAAGCTGTTTTCCACGCTGCATGCCCCAGGGCTGTCCCCGCTTTGAAGCATCACCTGGGGAGCCTTGACCTCGGCGGTGACCCATTTGCCGGAAACCAGGCCAAGCCGCCCGACACTGTCGTTGGTGATCACTGTGGTGATGGGATGGCCTTCCATGGTGATCATTTCAATCCGGGACTGGATATCGCCTTTTACAATGGTCCTGACGTTGCAGAAAAACGCATTGCGGGCGCTGGTTCTGCGGCCGGATTCCCTTTCCATGAAACGTTTTGCAACGGCCTGAATATCTGTTTTTGAAAAAGTGACATACGATGATGTCAGTCCGGCAGATGTGTGGCCTAAAATCATCTGCACCGCTGGCAGCGGCAGGTTGCCCTGCATCAATTCCACGCCCCTTGCTTTGCGGATGGCTTCCGGACCGCCCAGCTCCTTGGCGAATCCGCAGGCTGTGGCACGCTCATAAAATTTACGGCGCACAAATCCAGGATCCAGGTCAGGCATCTTGCGGAATCTTGCTTTAAACTGCGGCGTGTGGACCCGTTTCAGGATTTCACTGCACAAGGCCTCGGAAAGATGGACTGTCCGTGGGGTTGCGCCGGTTTCAGAACCGCTGCTGCAATAAGTCACTGAGTGGTCTGCCGGGTTGATCTCTTTAAACAGGTCAACTGCCAGCACTTCTTTCAATTTTGCACCGGTATACCGGATCAATAGAAACGTGATCAGAATACGGTGGCGGGAAACCCGTACATCAGCCCTGGGCGAATCATCTGCCCACTTTCGAAAGGACTGCTCCAGCTGATTCAGCTGAACCGTATCCAGGCATGGGCCTGTTCGGGCAATCGAAATCATTCTGCTGTGATTTTTTTCATCGGAAGATAAAAACGTATGATTCCGTTGGGAGTTTTTTTTCGCTGTCATATGAGTTTTCCAGGTGTTTGGTGGCGTTTCAATCATGTTGCTTGACGATTCAATAAAATACTTGATCCCTGTTGTCAATCAATGTTACGATCACGAATAAAAATATTTACGTGACTTTACTTTCTGCTTTTTTCAGGAGAAACCCTTATGTATTTTGCAACCGCAGGCATTGAAACCGCCGTCTGGATACCGCCGCTGGTGGCATTCATCGTGTCCTTTTTCACATCCATGGGCGGGGTGTCCGGCGCCTTTTTGCTGCTGCCGTTCCAGATGTCGGTTCTGGGCTACACCCATCCATCGGTCAGCGCCACCAACCAGCTGTTCAACATTGTGGCCATACCCAGCGGGGTATACCGTTACTGGCGGGAGGGCCGGATGGTGTGGCCTTTGACGTGGACTGTTGTTGCAGGCACCCTGCCCGGTGTATTCATCGGGGCGATGGTGCGGGTGACCTGGCTGCCAGACCCAGGATTGTTCAAATTGTTTGCCGCAGGCGTCCTGCTGTACATCGGCATTAAAATGATACAAGGCCTGCTGAAACAAACTAGAGGAAATAGTGAAAAACATAAAAGTGAAAAGCAGTTTCAATCGCTGATGAAAGCCTGGCGGCCCAGTGATCGCACTGACAAGCCTTCAACCGTGACCCGTTTTAATCTCCGGCAGCTGGCATTCACATTTTATGGAGAATCCTACACAGTTTCTTTTCCAGGGATCTTTTTTCTCAGTTTTGTTGTGGGAATTGTCGGCGGCATCTACGGCATTGGCGGCGGCGCCATCATTGCCCCGTTTTTTGTCACGTTTTTTAAACTGCCGGTGTATATCGTGGCCGGAGCCGCCCTGATGGGGACCTTTATCACATCGATTGCCGGAGTCGTTTTCTATCAGGCCATTGCCCCATTCTATCCCCATCTGTCTGTGGCACCGGACTGGCTGCTGGGAATTTTATTCGGTGCCGGTGGAATGGCAGGCATGTATCTGGGAGCCCGGTGCCAGAAATTCATGCCTGCCAGCGCTATCAAATGGATGCTGGCAGGGATCATGATTGCAACGGCTGCCAAATATGTGAGTGAATTCCTGGGGTGACCTTTCAAACCAGCGACAAACTATCATGCAAACACTATAAAGTAACACTATAAAGCAAAAAAAATCGATTGATTCATTTTTCGCTTGTTTTCAAACAATTCACATCCGATCAAATCAAAACACGGTTTTGCACATGTGTGCAACCGCCTTGTTTAAAGCGGTTATGAACTTTATGCCCGGCTCTCCTGAAACGCAAAATGATTTGACAAAAAAGATTTTTATTTCGTAAATATCGTTTTGTTTGGATGATTGAGTGCCAATATGTTATAGGGTATCTACCCTTGCAGAAGCGATTTGGCAGCATGTGCCCGGCAGCCGCAGCAGGGCGTACAGATTTTAACACAAAGCGAGGCGCAATGGAAACCTACAAAATTTCAATATCAAGAGGTAAATTCAACATAAGAGACAGAGGAAACAAAGACGGGTATCCCGTGGTGATGCTGCACGGGTGGCCGGAAAGTTCGTATTGCTGGGAAGGGGTTGGAAACGACCTGGCCCCTGAATACAGAATCATCGCTCCGGACCTGAGGGGACTGGGAGACAGCGAACGTACACTGGATGTCCAGGCATATCGAAAAGATGAACTGGCAAAAGATATTGTTGAGATTCTCCAGCACCTGGAAATTGATGATTTCTTTCTGGTCGGCCATGACTGGGGTGGCGTAGTGGCCCAGGAGGTGGCACTTCTGATACCGAACCAGATAAAAAAGATGATATTGATGAATACACCGGTTCTTGCCAATGTTAAAGGCAGAAAAGAGGCCACCCAAAAAATACACAGCCAGGGATCCGTTGTATGGTGGTACCAGTATTTTCTGCAGATGCCGGTCCTTCCGGAAACCATGATCAAGGGGAATGAGCATGTCTGGGTCCCCTACTTCTTTGCCAGAGGACTCCAGGCCGGCATCATTTCAAGAGAAATTGTTGACGAATATGTCCGGTGCTACAGCATTCCAGACACACCGGCAACCGGTGCTGCCTATTACAGAACCATTCCGGAATTTGAAAAACGCAGCGATGAACTCGAAGGCACTGTCTTTCAGATGCCGACCCTCTATATCTATGGGAACCAGGATATTGTCGTGATACCGGAATACCTCAACCATATTGAAACCTGTTTTGACTCAGTCGAAGTCGCGCAGTTGGAGGCCGGACACTTTGTTCAGGATGAAAAAGCCAGTGAAACAGCACAATTAATGAACCAGTTTTTGAGTAAATAGTCGCCCTTTAACCGTAACAAAAAAAAGGAGTAAAAAATGAAAAAAACTGTATTAATCGCATCTCTCATGATTTTTGCCGCACTGCAGCTGACACCGTTCACTGTATCGGCAAAAGAGCTGGTTTTCAAGATGGCTACATGGGGACCCAAAGCCCATTACATCGGAGGACAGCGGGATGTCTGGCTTGCAGCGGTCAATGAAAAGCTGGCAGGAAAACTGAAGATCGTTGAGTATCCCGGCGGACAGCTTTATGGCCCCAAAGAGATGCACATGGCCCTTGCCAAAGGCTCTGTGGAAATGGGACTGATCCTTCAACCAGCCATGCTGGCAATGGCTCCGATCCTTCAGGGTGTATATCTGCCGTTTGCCTACGACAGTGTTGATCAGGCAGCAAAAGCCTACCAGGGAGAGTCCCGCGAGATCATTGAAAACGCGATGGAAGCAAAGCGGATTAAAATGATCTATCCGGCCTACACAGACGGCGTCCAGATCTTCAGCAACAAGAAGAATATTGATTCAATGGAAGATTTCAACGGCATGCGTATTCTTTCCACCAGCCCGATTATCACCGAAATCTTCTCAAAACTGGGGGCCGCTCCAGATGCGTCCATCCCCCAGACCGAACAGTATATGGCTTTGAAAAGAGGGGTATCAGATGCCATGGCACAAGCGGTTGTCGGCGGTTTTTTTCAAAAATCCTACGAAGTGGCCCCTTATGTCACCAAAACCGACATGAGTTTCCC
The DNA here is from genome assembly GCA_011390435.1 of Desulfobacteraceae bacterium. The sequence goes on from JAABSK010000044.1 coordinate 6,077, forward strand.
AACACTCCTGCTGTGCATGAATCTTAAAAAATGGGAATCCCTGCCAAAGGATGTTCAGGATGTGCTGATGGAAGAAGGAAAAATTGCAGAGGCCAGCAGCCTGGCAGCATCCAAGGGATGGGAAGCCAAATTCACAGGTGAAATGGAAAAACTGGGCGCAACTGTCACCCGGATCCCTGATGATGTCCGGGCCCAGGTCAAAGAGGTTTCCAAAGAAGTATGGGAAAAATGGGCGAACGATAACGGCCCTGATGCCCAGCGGCTTCTGGAACTCAACCGCAATTTATAACATCGATCACAATGGCGGATTGCCGTCATAACGGGAAAAGTGGGCAGGATTTATCCTGCCCACTGCCTTTTGTTCTGTCAGACAGGCTTCTCTTCTGCAATCTCTTGTTGCAGGCGCTCTAACAGTTTTTTAAAATCATAGGGTTTTTTGATAAAACACCGTGCTTTTTTCAGAATCGCATCGGTTTTGGGATCTTCAGGGCTGTGGCCGCTGCAGATAATCACCTTTGCTGCCGGGTTGATCTCCAGAATCTTCTGAAGGCAGTTTCTACCGCCCATTCCCGGCATGATCAGATCCAGAATAATCACCGAACAGATCTCTTTTTTTTCCTGATACACGGCAAGACCTGTCTCTGCGTTTTCCGCGGTGATAACCGTATACCCGGAAAATACCAGATATTCTTCAGCCAGTTCGCGAAGATACTGCTCATCATCGATGAACAGGATGGTCTCTCCATTGCCTTTCCGGATCGGGGATTCTTCTTTTTTGATCTGTCTGGGCACTTCGATTTTTACTGCTGGGAAATAGAGCGTAAAGCAGCTTCCCCTGCCGGGACTGCTTTCACAAAAGAGGTGCCCCCCATGATTCTGGATAATACCGTAGGCCATTGCCAGTCCAAGCCCGGTGCCTTTTCCGGGTTTTTTTGTGGTATAAAACGGTTCAAAAATATGCTCCAGAATATCCTCGGTCATGCCCTGCCCATTATCCATCACTGACAGCAGAACATAATCCTCTGACGTCTCGCCAAGATGCGGCCGGTGAAGAGCGGCATCCCGTGTGATATTGGCGGTTCTGAAAATCAGCTTTCCACCGTCAGGCATGGCATCCCTGGCATTCACACCGATATTGAGCAGTACCTGCTCCACCTGGCCGGGATCGGCACTGATGGTCAAAAGCGAATCCGACAGGTCCAGTTCGATATCAATCATCTTGGGAATGGTGCGCTTCAGCAGTTTTTCAACCTGGCGCACAAGGTGATTCAAATTGATCAGCCGGGGATGGATTTCCACTTTCCGGCTGAAGGTCAACAATTGAGCAGTCAGCTCCGCAGCTCTCTGGGCTGCCTTCTCAATGGCCCTGAGCTTGGGATAATCCAGTGATGCCGTATCCGCATCCATCAACAGCATCTGCACATAGCTGATGATCGCCTGAAGCAGGTTGTTGAAATCATGGGAAATTCCTCCGGCCAGCGTTCCCACTGCTTCCATCTTCTGGGCCTGGAGCAGCTGGGCCTCAAGCTGCCTGATAGAGGTGATATCCCTTGCAAATCCACAGATGCCGCTGATCGTCCCGTCTTTTTCCATCAACGGGACCTTGACCGTATGAAATGTCCGGGTGGTTTTGCCGGGGATCCTGAGCTCTTCTTCGATGATTCTGCCCTGCAGCACTGCATTCTCCGATGTATGAGATTTTGCAGTGTCTGGCCGGTCAAACAATTCCATATCAGTCTGCCCCATGAACAAGGAGGCATCCAGTTTATACAACCGCTCCATGGCAGGATTTACAAGGGTGTATTTCAGGTTCCGGTCTTTGAGAAAAATGGCGTCCTGTGCGCTTTCAAAAATAGTTCTGAATCGCTTTTCACTCTCTTTGAGCTTTTCTTCAGCAATGCGTTTTTCCTCTCTTGCCACAAGGATTTCAAAAATACGTTCCAAAAGTTTGATCAGCTCGATGGGGCGGACCGGCTTCTGCAGATACTGAAATGCCCCCTTTTCAAGGGCGGCCACAGCTGAATCCACATCGGCAAATGCGGTCATCATCGCACAGATGCATTCAGGGTGACTGATTTTAAGCTTGCTTAACAGATTGATGCCGGTGTCATCCGGCAGCTTCAGATCGAGAAGCGCCACATGGGGATTGTGTTCTTTTGCCATCGTCAATGCTTCGGCACAGGTGCCGGCTGTCAGCAGCTCATAGCCTTCATCGGAAAGAATATCCATCCAGTTGTCTGCCAGTGCGTCGTCATCATCAACAACCAGGATTTTTTTAACCATCATTTCTCTCCTCGTTTCATTTGGAACTGTCTGCCAGGCAGGGCAGAAAAATACGCACAATGGTTCCACTGTCTGGTTCGGTTTCCATCTCTATTCTGCCACCATGTTCTACAACAACCTTGCTGACAATGGCAAGGCCAATGCCGGTACCACGCGCACGGGTGGTAAACAGAGGCTCGAATGCATGCCGGCGGGTCTCTTCATCCATTCCAATACCATTGTCTGCCACCTGAAAGCAAACAGATCTCTGGATTAACCCCACTGACACCGACACCTGTGGCAGGTATGCAGCGCCTGATTTGCCGGCTGCCTCCAGACGCGCCTGGACAGCCTGAACCGCATTGCTGATCAGGTTGATCAGCACACGGCGCATTTTTTCCTGATCATGGGGTACCAGCGGCAATGCATCGGCAATTTCAAGCGCTATATCCAGTTGTTTTGATTCTTTTTCCTGCGCAACAACCTGCTGCACCCAGGAATGGATCATCTGGGGAACAATGGTGACCTTTCGCCCCCTGGTGTATTCAAGAAGATCTGCAACAATGGTATCGCAAAGACTCACCTGTTCATCGATACGGGCAATGTGTTTGCTGACTTTATCATCCCGGGGTTTGATCCTGCGTTTCAGATAAAAGCTGGAAGAGCGGATCACCCCGAGTGGATTTCGAAGCTCATGGCTGACCGTAGCTGTCAGCTGGCCCAGCACAGCAAGTTTTTCTTTCTTCACCAGCACTTCCTGAGTCTTTTCCAGCTCACGGGTGCGTTCCCCCACCATCTCTTCCAGATGCTGGCGGTACTTTGCAAGCTCAGCCTCTGCACGTTTTCTGTCACTGACATCCCGGACAATACTCAGCAGAGCCGGCTTTCCAGACCGAGCCACCATTCCGCTGTTGACCTCGACAGGAATATGAGATCCATCTTTGCAGATATGAACAGATTCAAAAAAAACCGGCCTGGAAAGGGCTTCAGAATAATCCGGTATGAAAATCCGGTACGGATGGTCCGGGTGAACAATATGATCCAGACCCATCCCCAGCAGTTCTGTTTCCGAATATCCCAGATGGCTGCAGGCAGCCATGTTCACATCCAGGAACCGGCCGGTTTCACTGTCTGTAACAAAAATTGCATCCGCAGCAGTCTGGAAAATGGTCCGGAACCGGGCCTCACTTTCACGCAGGGCTGACTGTGCTGTCTTCAGAGGCGTCAGATTCATGTTAAAGCTCAGATAGCATCGCTTTCCCATATAGCGGACAGGGGTGATTGTGCACAGTGTTTCCATCAGCTCACCGTTTTTTGTCACACAGGCAAGCTCCATTCCATCAACCCTTTGATCTCTTCTGAGCCGGGCAACCAGTTCTTCGATCTGCCGGGGGTCTTTGAACAGGCCCAGTTCCAAGCCATTTCTGCCGATGATTTCGCTTCTGGAATACCCCAGATTTCTGCAAAACGTATCGTTCACTGCAACATATGTCAAATCGGGAATGGACAGAATATTGATGGAGTATGGAGCCGATTCAATAATGGTGCGGTAACTTTCCTCGCTTCTTTCCAGTTCCTGCTGGGCTTTTTTCTGTTTGGAAATATTGATCGTTACGGTCAGAAAACAATCCTCGCCCATATGCACAATCGGGCTGACCGATATCAGACACTCATAGATATTCCCGGATTTGGTTTTGAAATCAACTTCCAGGCCGAAAACCCGCTTATCCTGTTTGAGACGTTCATACATTGTGCGCCGCTGAGCCGGGTCCGCGTAAATACCCAGCTCATCAGGCGTCCGGCCCAGGACCTCTGTCCGGGTAAAGCCGGTGCTGGCGCAGAAAGCGTCATTCACCAGTGCATATGTAGCGTCGGAACGGCGTAAGATCACAATGCCGTAAGGCGCTGTGTTCAAAATTGTCAGATAGCTTTCTTCCCGCTCACAAAGCAGCTGCTGGGTCTTTTTCAGGTCATCAATCACTTTGGCCACGACAAGCACGCACTTTTCACCATCCCATTCAAAAATGCGGGCGGAGAACAGCTGGTGGGAAATGGTACCATCCTTGTACCGGACACGCACTTCCAGGTTGTCCACCCGGCCATGGGCGGTGATGGCTGCCACAAGTTTTCTTCTGTCACTGTCGTCTGCGTAGATATTCAGATCGGCAGCTGTCCGGCCGATGGTTTCCTGCGGGGTAAAGCCGGTACGCCTGTAAAAAATCTCATTGACCTCGATATACTTGCCATCTTCCAGCCGGGTCAGACAGATAACATCCGGTGCAGCGGAAAAAATGAGCCGCTGAAGGTTTTCACTCTCTTTGAGGGCGTTTTGAACATCCAGCAGGGGATTGATCAATGTGGCAACGAACAAAATACACTCTTCCCCTTTGAACGGCAGAATTCTGGCGGAAACAATATCATGCAGCAGCGATCCATCACGGTGAAAAAAACTGACCCGCATTCTGGATACACGGCCCCGGGTGCGCAATTCATGGATAATCTGTTCCCTGTCGTCTGGATTCACGTACAGGTTCAGATCATTCACCGTCCGGCCGATAACCTCGTGGCGGGCATATCCGGTCTGACGGCAAAAGGTTTCATTGACTTCAAAATATCTCCCATCAGACACCCGCGTGATGGTGATGGCATCCGGCGCCAGTTCCATCACACGGCGGTAGCTTTCTTCGCTTTCCCTGAGCTTTTGTGCCATCTTGTGTTTCTGGGTAATATCACGGATGATTCCCCCGAAACCGGATGGATTGCCCTTGTGATCACGAAGCAGTGTTGTGATGGTTTCACAAAACACTGGTTTTCCATCTCTACCGATAATTTCATAATCAATGATGGACTCTGAAGTTCCGGTCCGGTAGACTGTGCTGAAAATGTCATGGATCCTTTTTGCTTCATCAGGGGCCATATACTCCCTGTAGGACAGACCGATCAACTCTTCAGGGCTTCTCTGGTATATTCTGGCTGCGCTGGCGTTCAAAAAGGTGATATTGCCCTTCAGGTCCGTTTCCAGATATCCGTCAGTCATCAGATCAAGAATATTTTGATATGTGGCATCAATCGCATCATTCGCTGTTCTGACAGCGGTTTCCTCTGTGATGACGGTTCCGGTTTTGATCAAATGGGCAACTGCGCCGTCTTTATCCGGAATCGGTGTAATCGTGCACGCTTCCCAGTAGTGGCCGCCATCGATTGTTTTACACTGGAGATGGCCCTGCCAGGGCTGATGGCTGGCCAGTTCCGCCATGATGTGCTGCGTGCGGGTATTGGGCTGGATCCAAAAGGCACTCATGGGTTTGCCGAGAATGCGGTCTGCGGTGCATCCCATCTGTGTCAGAACCGCCTGGCTGGCATACAGAATTCTGGCATCGGCGTCGGTCAGCAAAAATGTTCCGACACCCAGGTCAATTGCCCGCAAAAGGGCCTGGGTAAGATCTTCCTGATGCTGCTGGGGGGTGTCTTGTTTTGCGTTTTGCTTCATCTGCTCCCTTGTCGGCTTTTAAAAGATAAGCGCCGCATATCGATCGATTCAAGATACCAGGGCGGACTCAGCAAAAATTAGGACAGAAACCAGATGATTGTCAATCAAATTGTGAAAATCGCTCTCTGTGAAGCCCTCATCAGGAATCCGGAGCAATAAACGCATTCACAAGTGTTTCCCACTGGACCGTTTGCAGGCTGCCGAAAATATCCTTCACCAGACTGCCGCCGTCGGCAGCCTTCAGCTGGGTTTTTTCTGCGAGAAATTCATGGAGCCGGTCCATTGTGTGCTCAAGAAACTGTCTGGCAGAATCCATGAACAGCAATTGTTTCAGGTCAGCCTTTAAATCCGGGCAATAGGCCATGAAAAGCCATCCGTCGGTATACGGAGATCTGCAGATCAGATCCGGCGTGTGCCGCACCCGGGCGTTGACCTCTGTCACAACTCCACTGACCGGTGAAACAACGGCAGCACGGTGACCGTCCCGATGCAGGGAAACCGCTGGCACACCCTGTCGGACCGGTTCTCCCATCAGTGGAACATCCAGGCTGTCACACCGACCCAGCAGCCGGCCGGCAAAATCATCCACGCCCACCCGCACCATGCGGTTTTCTTCTATCTTCATCCAGGCATGGCCGGTGTGGAGGTAAAATCCATGGGGCAGACAGATGCCGTTCACATCTTCAAATGCCACTGGTTTAAGAACAGCATTCACCTTCAGCTGGTCATCAAAATACTGATCAAATTCACAGTCAATGCACTGATAGGATTTCGGGCAGCTTTTAAATCGGATCTGGCCCTTCATATGGTGAATACAGGGTCTTTGGGCCGGGGGCAGTTGTTTGAGCCGTTCTGTCCAGAAAGTGAAGCCTGACCATTTTGGTTTTGGAAAAACCTGCTGTGCCTGGCGGGACTGGTTGATCCGGCATACCCGGTTCATGGCCTGGTCAAACCGGCAGGTACTGCACGAAAAATCCGTTGTACAGGGCTTATACCTGACCACCCCTGCCTGCTGCCAGAGACAGTCCGGCAGCAGGGTTGTTTTCATTTCAGTCTGCATGATCATCGTATCCTTATTTAATTGATGTCGGGCTGATTAATGCCGGGCATCAGGTCCCCAGAAAGATCCGGGTAAGATTTTCCCATCCCAGTCCAGGCAGATGGCCGTAAACATCCCGTGTCAGCACCCCGCCATCTGCGCTCAGCGGACCGGCCACATGCTCGATCATCTCTTCCAGGGCAGTCACCTCGCTGTCCATCCATGCCTGGCTGGATGCATCCCCCATCAGGCCCTTGACTGCAGCCTTGATGTCCCGGTTGTGTACGGTAAACAGCCATCCATCCTGGTAAGGCGTTTTTCCGGGAAGATCAGGTGATGCATAAACTGCTGGGTTGACAGCAGTGATCACGCCGTCCACAGGCGATCTGACATCTGCGAAATGCTTGCCGCGGCGCATTCCCCATCCCGGGATACCACTGCTCAGTTCCTGGCCGGTCAGCGGCAGATCAAAACCGTCTGGCTGCCCCAGCACCTTGAACGCGAAATCATCCATACCCACACGGATGAACCCGCCATTCTCCAGGGTGGCCCAGGTGTGACCATCGTGAAAGTAAAAATCAGATGGCAGTTTAAACCCTTTCACATCCATCATCTCAAGGGATGCGTGGCCGGTTCCGGGAGACAACGTGTCCTCAAACAGCTGATCAAATTCGCATTTAAAGCAGTTGTAATTCAGCGGACAGGTTCGAACTGCCGACCGGTGGGTGAGGGCATGGCGGCAGGTCCTTGAAAAACTTTCTTTCCTGCGCAGGGCATCCTGCCATGACAGATGCCGCCCTGCAGCAGCCTGTGCGCCCATTGCAGCATCATATCTGCAGGTGGCGCAGTCATAATGGCTGGTGCAGTATTTTTTGGATACCACGCCGGACTGCATCCAGATGCAGGGGCGGTTCTCGTTCAGAGTGCCCGCCTGTTGTGCCTGATTGTTTTGTTTTGTCGGGTTCATTTTGATGCCTCCTTTAACGATGGGAGTGATGCAGGAAAAGTGAATTCGCCTGCAGAACAGTGTTGATATGATTCAGAGCAAAAACGATGCCACCCAGTTGGTAAAAAGGAATAATATTTAAAATTCAATATGTTACACAAAATTTATCCCAGCATTCAATCTGATGAGAAAACAATCCAGCCACCAGGTGTTGGATTTTCCATCAGTCGGTTTCAAACCTGCAACCAAAATCCATTTTAACGGCCTTTACAGAAAGCGGTTTCAGCAACTGTTGGATTTTACTGCAGACCCGTCTTCTTTTCCCCCACATACACGGATCAAACTATGGCTTGCGTCACTTCCAGATCCTGTGATACAGTTCGGGTATACTGATAATTTCAGTTGATCCGCTTTCAGTCCGCCCCAGAGGATAACAGTTATGGAAACCTTTTTTCGTGACGAAAAAGATACCATCTTAAATGGTATCCGCGATTTTATCCTGATCATTTCCCCGGACCGGGAAATCTTAGAGGCCAATGATGCGTTTTTAAACCATATGGGCTATCACCGGGACGCTGTGGTGGGGAAAAAATGTTATGACGTTTTAACATCCGGCTCCAATGAAGATTACAACTGCGTTGACAAATGCCCCCTTGAAAAGGTGATCCGGGAAAAACGCCATTGTCAGACCGAACTGGTCCGGCTGGGAAATGATCACCTGCCCCGATATATGGAAATTTCCATTTTTCCTGTCTGGGAATCCAGAGGCAAGATTCTCAAATTCATTGAAATCAGCCGGGACATCACCCAGCGCAAAATTGATGAGAAAAACACCCATGACCGGCTGGTCAAGATGGTTGAAGAACGGACCCGCCAGCTGAAAGAGAGCCACAAATGGCTGCTTCACCAGGACAAGATGGCCTCTCTGGGCAAGCTGTCCTCTTCTGTTGTTCATGAAATCAACAACCCGGTTGCCGGTATCCTGAACCTGGTCATGCTCTCCAAACGGATTCTCACGGAAGATACCATTGGTCAGGATCAACTGGACATGTTCAAACAATACCTGGACCTGATGGAAATTGAAACCCGCAGAATCGGAAGAATCGTGACAAACCTGCTGGTGTTCGCCCGCCAGTCCCGGATAGAAGTGGTGAAGTTTGATGTGAACGAACTGATTGACCAGACCCTGATTTTGAATTCCAATTTACTGAAAATCAACCGTATCCGGGTCATTGAAGCACTTGAATACAACCTGCCGCTGATCAGCGGTTCTGAGGATCAGTTCAAACAGGTGATCATGAACCTGATTTCCAATGCCGTGGAAAGCATGACCCACACTGCCACAAAACGATTGACCATCAAAACTGTCAGCCAGCCGGAAAAAAAAGCAGTGGTGATTCAGATCAGCGATACCGGCACCGGTATTGAACAGGAAACGATTTCGCGCATCTTTGAGCCGTTTTTCACCACCAAGAAAAAAGGCCGGGGAGTGGGGCTTGGACTTTCAGTGGTATACGGCATTATTGAAGCACATGGGGGAAAACTTTTTGTGGATTCCACACCAGGCAAAGGCACCTGTTTTACCATCACCCTGTTTCAGGAGATTCCTTCCAGAGTCAAACAAAAAAAAACCGGTGACATTCCGGACCTGTCCGCCATGGAGACCCGATCCTGCCGCACCGGCGAAGATAAACCTGCAGACTGAACCGATGCGCTGCCCTTATTTCCAGCCAAGGGAACGCTTGACTGCTTTTTCCCACTTTTTGTGCAGATATTCCCGCAACTCCGGCTTCATGGCGGGCATCCACCTTTTGTCCTCTGCCCAGTTTT
>JAABSK010000435.1 GCA_011390435.1 Desulfobacteraceae bacterium
GTAAATTTCTTCTGGCAATGCCCGGGCTTCCGGACCCCAATTTTGCCCAGACACTTACCGGCATGTGTGAACACAATGAGTCCGGGGCCTTAGGGTTCATTGTCAACAAGATTCATCCGCTGCTCACCGGCCGGGAACTGTTTGAAGACCTGAATATCACCTGTGACCAGAGTGTGGATAAACTGGATATCTATCTGGGCGGTCCGGTGCAGCCGTCCGGCGTGTTTGTACTTCACGGGCCGCCGTTCAACTGGAACGAAACCCTGCAGGTAACGGACTGGCTGGCCTTGAGCAATTCCCGGGATATTCTGGAAGCCATCGCAGTGCAGAAAGGTCCGGCCGCTTTTATGATCATGCTGGGTTGTGCGGGCTGGGGGCCCATGCAACTGGACAATGAACTGCATGACAATGCCTGGCTCACCTGCCCAATGACTGCAGACATCATGTTTCATACCCAGTGTGACCTCAAATATGAAAAAGCCATGATGCTGATCTCATGAAAATTTCCTGAATCCTGTGATCATGGCTTCCCAAACCCATTTATACCAGACTATTGAGACTGTTGTGGCAGACGTTCTGTCTGTAATCGAAACGATGAAAGCAATGCCGAAGATGTCGGATGATGCGCTTTTATCATTTCAGGCTGCATGCCGAAAGATTTTGGAACAGACCCGGGCCGATCGGATTAAAATTGCTGTGGTTGGGGTGATCAAGTCCGGCAAAAGCACCCTTATCAACGCTATTATCGGAAAAGAGGTGGTGAAACGGGGTGCGGGGGTGGTTACCGCCGTAACCACGCGCATACGCAAAGGTAAAAAAAACCGGGCCGTGGTGTTGCTCAAATCCTGGGACGATATCAACCTGATCCTGAGAAATACGCTGGAGATGTTTCCCGGTGATGCACCCCATCTCCAGGAAATTGATCCGGAAAAATTTGACCTGCGCCGCAAAAAAGACCGGGATTTTTTAAAACAGGTGTATGACAAACTGGCACAGGATTTTCCTGTCACAGATCAGGGGTTCCGTCCGGAAACCCAGGTGATCCGTAATGTTCTGGAAGGATATGACACCTGCCGGGATCTGGTGGGAGCGGACCGGGAGTGCCTTGTCTTTGAAGGGAAGCGGTTTGAAGATCACAAAGCGTTCACAGGTGATTCTGCCAACGCATTCTATGTGGCGGATGTGTGCCTGCAGTTGTTCGGCAAAACGCTGGATTCCCGGGTTGAGCTGGCGGACTGCCAGGGCGCTGATTCCACGGATCCCACCCAGCTGGCCCGGATCGTTTCATATGTCCAGCAGTCCAATTTCATCCTTTACTGCATCAGCTCCAGAACCGGCCTGCGCCGGGCTGACATGCGGTTCCTGAGAATGATTAAAGAGATGGGGCTGATTGAAAACATCATCTTTGTGAATAATTGTGACCTGTCCGAACATGATACCATTGATGATCTTCTGGCCAATGAGCAACGGACCACCCAGGACCTTGAATTCCTGATCCCATCCCCTGAACTGTACACGTTTTCAGCACTTCTGGATCTGTTTTGCGCCATGGAAAAAAAATTGAGCCAGCGCAACAGAAAACGGCTGGCGCTATGGCAGGAAGATACGGCCATGGCCGCCTTTTGTAAAGAGAATGCAACCCGGTTTTACAGCCGTTTGTCAAACCTGCTGGCCCATCACCATCACCGGCTGCTGTTTTCCAATCACCTGGAACGGCTGTTGAATATGGTTATGGCCATGGATAAAAAAGCCGGCCTTTACAACGAAATGCTGGATATGGACATGAATGACCGGGCGCATGCTAAAAACCGTTTTACACAGATAGGCAGCAGCGCGATCCGGCTCAAATCTATTGTTGAGCACTCCATTCCCGGGGCGGTGTCCGGACTTACCCGGGAAATAGACACCCGTCTTGAAGCGGCTTTTGCAGAAGATGCCATCCATATCCGACAGAAAATCAGAGATTTCGTGGCGCAGGCCCGGCTGGACACCGGCCCCTACCAGGACCGGATCCGGGAGTTGGGGATTAACAAAATTTTATATCTGATATTTCAAGATTTCAAAAGAGATCTGGATTTGTTTGTCATAACCCGGATCCTGCCGGATATCAAAGCCCTGGTGACCCGGCAGGAAAAGCGGATACAAGACTATTTTCAATGGCTGCTGGATTCCTATCAGGGTGAGTTTCTCAAACTGCCGCCGGACATGACCCCAAACGATGCTGCCATGTTTGCGGATCTGGCGTCAAAAAACCCGGCAGGCCATGCAGTGGTGGATGTCCAGGCCATCAAAAAAATTCTGGGTCTGACACTGCCGGAGTTCACAGTTTCACCCCGGTTTTCCGGCAGGATCCAGGCGGATGCCTTCACCGGCATGGGGGCCGGGTTTGCTTTGCGGCTGTTTTCAACTCTTTTGAGCAAACACACCGCTTTTTCGTTTTCCCCCGGGTTTGAAGTGGCGGTCCGGAAGATAAAAAAGCAAACCCTGAAGGGGGCAGATTCACGGTTCCGCCATTTTCACACCCGGTTGAAAAACAGTTATTTCACTCCATTGATCCAGGCCGTCACCCGGGATTTTACAGATAAAATCCATGAGCGGTTTTCATTGTATGAATCCATAGATACAGACATGGCAGCGTTGTTTGAACTTGACCAGGCCAGAAAACAAGAACAGAAAAAAAACATGTCAGATATCAGATCCCGGCTCCTTTTGATCCGTCAAGACATTGTTCAATTAAGATAGCAGCACAGGATGTACCGGA
>JAABSK010000436.1 GCA_011390435.1 Desulfobacteraceae bacterium
CGCAGATCCAGTTCTCTTAGGATCTTGGCTGCAATGATAGGTACTCTTTGAATTTTAACGGATTTACATAACGGAGCCAGGGCTTTGACCTCTTCTCTGATGGAATGAAACCTTTCTCTGTTTTTGGCTTTATTTCGGTAGAAAGCGTTGTATATCTTTTCTGTCTCTGGTGTTCTGGCTCCCAAGCTTTTACCGTTTCCATAATTATCCCGAACCCTAAAAAGATACTCTTTGCCTTTTGCATTCTTCCAGGTCATGCCCCCCCTATAAGAACGAAACTTTTTTTGGGCATCCCGAAGAGACTCATATAATTGAGTGGCGTTGATATGTGTCTTAGATTGTAACTCTGTGAATGGAGTCATGTGCGTAAATCCTTGCAAAATCAAACTGTTTTCATGTTTTTATAAAAATCCCTCTTAAAACATGAAAACCCTATCATCTTGTCTTATTATTGTCAAATATATTAGATAGTTTTCATGTTTTTTTATAAAATTGAAAAAAACATGAAAACAGAGGCAAAAAGACAATGCCTGGGGGACAGAATCATTGTCAGCATCTTTTGGAAGTAATGCCAGATAATCCTCATAGGGAATAACAGCGAATACCGGGATTCCGTTTTGTTTTATAACTTGTACGTTATTTGTATGTGCGTTCATTTCGTTTTTTCACCTCCTGAACCTCTATAATATAAGCTTGTCAAAAAATAAAACCCCGTCCTTCAGGTTGGGGATATAAGGTGCTCGGCCGTTAGGCCGGTCAATAGAGGAACTTGACGTTTTATATCGGCAGGCAAAAACTCTTTTGACAAAACTTTGAAGTTCGTCAACTCTTTTTGGAAATTTTTCTCATCGGTTCTTCTAACTGAAGAACATTTAGGATGCTCATGACGGACCTTTGGGAAAATCTGTTGCACAGGTACCAATGCTTGGCCCCATAAAACTTGACGCACTCATTTGCTTTGTCACATCCTTGCTCTTGCACTCAGGGCAAGACACGCCTTTTTCTTCCCCTGGAAAAACAAGTCTCTCAAAGTCTTTATCACACTGCTTGCATTTATATTCAAAGATGGGCATCTGTCATCACTCCTTTTGATTAAATATTAAACGAACAATAATTCTTTCTTGTCTTTTATCAATGGTATTTTTTCACTGGGCTGTTTTCTGATGCCCTCTGTGCCAGTGTGAATGAGGCACTTACCCCTTGAAAAATTAGTGTAGGGCGGGTAAGGATTATATTTATGAAACCAGTTAAAATGACCAGACTGACAATGTCTGAAAAGTTGCCGGTTCCCAATGAGGAGCCAACAAAAGGCGCCCGCAGGGCAACTGGAGTTGGCTCCTCATTCATTGTTCGCTCCTCAGCAGCCGAGTGTCTGACATTTGTTGCAGCTACTGGCAAGGGTGGTGTTGAGGCGGTATACGCGGATGAAAACATCTGGCTGACCCGGAAAACGATGGCCATGCTCTATGACGTTGATGTCAGGACGGCAAACTATTACAAAAAGATCCAGAGCGTCCGTGAAAGCGGCATGGATCGTGACATTTTTTATAGGGAAACAGTGCAAATGAACAATGACCGAAAACAAAAACTAATTGATTTTGGCGCAGAGGCTTTGACAGATGCCTTGTTGAATCGTGCCGCTCATTCTGATGAGGCTGTGTAAAGAGTGGGGCGTGGAATGAAAATCCTCCATACATCAGACTGGCATTTAGGCCGTTCTCTTTACGGCCGGAAACGCTATAAGGAGTTTTCAGCGTTTCTGGATTGGCTGGCTCAGACCATTGAAGATGAAAAGGTCGATGCGCTGCTGGTTGCAGGGGATGTGTTCGATACCAGCACGCCCAGCAATCGGGCGCAGGAACTCTATTATCGCTTCCTCTGCCGCGTTGCTGCATCCTGCTGCCGTCATGTTGTGGTCATTGCCGGGAACCATGATTCGCCGTCATTCCTGAATGCCCCCAAGGAACTGCTGCGTGCGCTGAATGTATATGTGGTCGGCTCCATGACCCAAGTCTTGGATGACGAGGTGATTGTTCTTCATGCTGATGACAGGCCAAAGGCCATTGTCTGCGCGGTACCTTATTTGCGGGACAAGGATATCCGGACGGTCGAGCCCGGAGAAACCATTGATGATAAAAACGTCAAGCTTGTGGAAGGATTGAAAAACCATTACGCGGATGTCTGTGGTATTGCAGAACAGAAACGAGCTGGATTTAAAAGCGCCGGGCATCATGACATTCCCATCGTTGCCATGGGACACCTGTTCACGGCAGGCGGCAAGACCGCTCCCGGCGATGGCGTCCGGGAACTTTATGTGGGATCGCTGGCACATGTCGGTGAGGAAGCGTTCCCCTCGTCAATCGATTATCTCGCCCTCGGGCATCTGCACGTTCCTCAGGCGGTCGGCAGCGCAGAGCACATCCGCTACTGTGGTTCACCCATCCCGATGGGCTACGGCGAAGCGACTCAGGAAAAGAAGGTTGTTCTCATTGAGTGGGGCGGCACCATGCCAAATATCCAGGAGCTCCCTGTACCGTGTTTTCAGAAGCTGGTCCGCATTGTCGGGTCTCTGGACGATATCCATGCCAAGCTGGAAGAGCTGAAAAAGGAAGAAAGCGCTGCATGGCTTGAGATTGAATATACCGGCAGCGACATCATCGGCAATCTGCGTGAGATGCTTGATGAGGCAATGGCCGACGCTGCCATGGAAATCCGGCGAATTAAGAATCGGCGGGTCATGGACCGGGTGATCAGTCCGATT
>JAABSK010000437.1 GCA_011390435.1 Desulfobacteraceae bacterium
ATGCCTGTTGTGGTGGATGATGCCCATTCTCTTTTTCAACCGGGTGACTGCCCGAATGCCGCCTTGTACTGCGGATGGTACAGCCATCACCAGTATATTGACGCATTTAAATGGCAGCCCGGTGCTGTGGGATATCATATTGCCAGTTCAGAGTGCAGCACATTGAAAAACGAAAAAAGTCAGGTGTGGTGCAAAAAAATGATAGACAAGGGGGTGGCTGCCACCATCGGGCCAGTGGGCGAGCCCTACCTGCAGGCGTTTCCGGTTCCTGAAATGTTTTTCAGCCTGCTGGTGGACGGGTACCTTTCCCTGGCAGAATGCTATATTCTGTCTCTGCCCTATTTGTCCTGGCAGATGGTGCTGGTGGGTGATCCGCTTTATACCCCTTTTAAGGTGCAGCCATAGCTGCAGCCGACTGCAGACAAACCACCTGGATTCAACTCAACCTGCAATTTGTCTGGCAGCCGCCAGGTATGGGGGTTGACATTTATCTGGAAGCTGCTAAGGATACGGCCATTACAAAAAACACAGATGATGTATTGAAGCCGACTATAACAGTAACAGGAACTGCCGTTCAATGACGCAAAAACCGAAAACCCCAAAAGATACCATCCGGCTGGCAGCTGTGGGGGATCTGCTGCTGACATCCCCTGACGGTGAAACCCCGGGCCGGGGGATAGATGTGCTGTCCCCGGAAATCATCAGTTTGTTCAAGACCTGCGACATTGTGTTTGCCAATCTTGAATGCACCCTGTCCGGACCTGAACACATTGAGACAGAACCCCGGGTCCTGTCTACGGAATCCCAGGTCCGGTCCCTTTCAGATGCGGGCATCAATGTGGTTTCCCTGGCCAACAACCACACATTTGACTGTTATGATGATGGATTCATCCGGCTCAGGGACCTGTTGGAACAGATGGGGATGCAATGGGCCGGGGCGGGTCTGAACGAATCGGAAGCGCTGCATGCGCCGATCCTTGAGATCAGGGGTATAAAGGCGGCTTTTCTGTGTGTGGTGGATCCATCCAGCGGCATGTACCGGTTTGCCGAAAAAGATGGCAGCGGGGTGGCACTGCTGGAAACAGACACTGTCTGCCGGATCATCAGGGATCTGAAACAGACGGTTGACCATGTCATTGTTTCTCCGCACTGGGGGATGGAACGGTTCCGGATCCCCGCCCCGGCCCAGATAGACCAGGCCGGGGCGTTTGTGGAGGCCGGGGCATCGGCAGTGCTCGGGCACCACCCCCATGTGCTGCAGGGCATGCAGTTTTACGGCGCAGTCCCTGTGGCTTTTTCCCTGGGCAATTTTATTGCATCCACGGTTTTTTGGTCTTCCGGAGATCATCTGACCTGGAACCGGTTCGAACGGACAGGCTGCATCCTTATAGCCGAACTGAATAAAACGGCTGTGCTGCATGCAAGACAGATCCCGGTGTTTGATGATGGCCGGCAGGTGGTTATCGAAAAATCAGGGTGGGGTGAGCAGTGCATTAAACAGGCAAACCATCTACTGGGAAAAGGTGTCACTTCAAAAAAGTATCAGCGGGAAGCCTTTTATGTGGAAAAGATAAAACCGATCCTGGCCCAGCTGAAATGGGCAAAGCTCAAACAGTTCCGGCCAGTTCATTTTGTCAAACTATACCGTCATCTGACCCGGTCCACCCGGTGAATTCTGTAAACATGGCAGGTTTTAGCGGTATAAACCGTTTTTTCCGGAAGGTTTTTTCGCTCGGGGTATACCTTTATGCCGCAGGGGTTTTGGTCATCTGGGCGCTGCTGCATTTTTGCGGCGATGTGTGGTGGTTTGCCACGGTGCTGCTGTACGGACCTCGATGGATATACCTGGTGCCGATCTGTTTTTTTCTGCCGGCTGCTGTTTTATGGAGCCGCAGACATCTCATTCACCTGGCATTGATTGCAGGGATCATCGTCTGGCCGATCATGGGATTCAATGCTGCCTTTCCGCCAAAAAATGTTCCAGACACCGCTTTCACACTGCGGGTGGTGACCTATAATGTGCAGCGGTGGGAGGTCAACAAAGAAGAATTTGCAGACCTGCTGGATACTGTTCAGCCGGATATCGTGGCAGTGCAGGAATGTGCCTCCCCCAGGCGGCTGGAAGTGCCCTCCCAGTGGTATACAAAACGCGCGGTCTATTCCATGGTGGTGTCCCGCTATCCGATTGTTGATGTCCATGTGCTGCCCAGGGGACCGGAAACCAGCGGCCTGTACTGCACCATCAAAACCCCGAAAGGCATCATCGGATTCTGCAGTGTGGACCTGCTGACCCCGCGGCACTCCCTTGCAGGAATGCTGGACCCGGTCCGGATCTTTAATTTCGATTATATTGACGCGGCCCAGAAGGGCATCGATTTCAGATGGGCTGAATCGGAAAAGTTATTTAAATGGGTCAAAGGATTCGGCGATGCAAAAATTCTGGCCGGGGATTTCAATCTGACGACGGACAGCCGCATTTACCGCAAATACTGGAGCGGCTACCAGAACGCGTTTACCGAAACCGGCCTGGGATACGGGTACACCAAAAAAACCAGGATCAACATTTTCAGATATCAGTCCCGGATCGATCACATACTTTCCACATCCGGTATCCGCCCTGTCCGGACATGGCTGGGGCCGGATTTCGGGTCTGATCACCTGCCTTTGGTGGCGGAATTTGCCTATTAAAACCGGAATAACAGGATGCCGGCCAGACAGATTGGAGTTCCCATGAAGTATTTCTTTTATTTTCTT
>JAABSK010000438.1 GCA_011390435.1 Desulfobacteraceae bacterium
ATTTTTTTCTTTGCCGTGATATCGGTCAGCTGCTCAATAATCAGTTTGATGTTTCCATCCGGATCCAGCACCGGATTACTGGTACATAAAAAATGTTTGTCTAACTCGGGAATATATGTTTCGATGGATTCCATGGTTTTGCGGAGGTATGCTCTTGAAGTCGCGCAAATCTCACAAGGCTTGTTCCTGCCAAGCAGCTCATAGCATTTCCTGCCTTTGATCTCATCTTCTCCTACCCCCAGCATTTCATATCCGGCCCGGTTGTACTGGAGGACTGTATGGTCAGGCAGCTGAACCCCGATAACGTCTTTGATTGAATCGAGAATTCCTTCAAGCAGTTTTTTCTGGGATTCCAGTTCGGTCCGGGCCTGCCGGGTATCGGTAATATCCCGGACCCATTCCATGAACATTTCCACGTTTCCGTTCCGATCCACCACCGGAATCACTCTCAAATCAATCCATCGGCCATCCGGCAGTTCAATTTCCTGCTGGAACGGCTTTCTGGTTGCCATGACGGTCCTGGCATGGCAGTCCGGGCAGATGTGATCCAGGCTGCGATAGGTCCTGTAGCATTTGGTGTGAAATTTTTGTTTTTCTTCAGGCACGGCACCAAAGCCCTGCCAGTTGCTGTAAAGAATGTTCATATCCGGGTCATGAATTGAAATCAGATCCGGCACCACATCCAGCATTTTTTCATATCGCTGCCTGTTTTCCTGCAGTATCTTTTCCGGGTCTTCATGGTACGGTTCCTTTGCCATAATCCCTCAACATGTTTTACAAGGTTCAAAAATTAAATGATACGACCGTGCAAGCGTTCCGAGCGTTTCCATTGTTTAAGATTGCCGAAGGTCCTCTCCAGAAGAAGCTTGCTTTTTATACTATGAAAAAAGAAAAGATGCATGCGTTGCAGTGCTTCCTTACCCTGTGAGATTAAAGAAATAGCAAATTATTCTGTTTCGAGAGCAGTTGATTAATGAACATGTTACATTAAAAAAAAGAACAATGCAAAAAAAAATTTTCAATTTTGTTTTGCTTGTCTGATAAATAAAAAAAAGGTATGTATAAAAAAATACGACCGGAAAACAAACGGATGATAAATCATGTTAATGAATTGCATTAAACAAGGATACACTGTTTAAAAAATATGTCAGACTGCCGCCCTTATAAAAAAATAATAAAAAAGGAAGGTGAAAAAAAATATCGCAGTATTTTTGAAAATTCGATTGTGGGATTTTTTCAAAGCACCCCGGAAGGTCAGTTTGTTGAAGTCAACCCGGCACTTGCCGGATTTCTCGGTTATTCTTCTCCTGAGGACCTGATATCTAACATTTCGGATATTTCAACCCAGTTTTATGCAAACTCCGAAGATCGAAAGCATTATCAAACAATTCTTCAGCAAAACGGACGTGTGGACGGATTTGAATTTAAAGCCCGCTGTAAGAATGGTTCGGCAAAGTGGCTGTCGGAAAGCACCATCGCCTATTTTAATCCGGATGGAACACCATCAAAGTATGAAGGGGTCCTCAGTGATATTAACGACAAAAAGATCGCTGAACAGAAATTAAAGGAAAGCGAGGCCCAGCATCGATCGATTATCCGTACGGCAATGGACGGTTTCTGGCTGATGGACGATACCGGTCAATTGCTGGAAGTCAATCAAACCTATTGCCGGATGAGCGGATACACGGAGGAAGAGTTGCTCTCCATGAACGTTTCAGACCTGGAGGCTTTTCAAACCGAAGATGAGATAAAAAGCCTTGTTCAGCGACTTCCTGCCCAGAAGGAAGATCGCTTTGAATCGCAGCATCGCAGAAAAGACGGGACCGTGTTTGATACTGAAATCAGTATTCAGTACTGGTCCGGAAAGAAAAAACAGTTTGTGGTTTTTATCCGGGATATCACCGGACGTAGACAGGCGGAGGAAGTGCTGCTGGAACAGGAACGGCTTGAAGGCGTGCTGGAAATGGCCGGCGCGATCTGCCATGAATTGAATCAGCCATTACAGACCGTGCTCGGTTTTTCTGAACTGCTCCTGCTGGATATCGAAAGCAGCAATCCTTTGTATAAACCGGTCAAAGGGATTGAAACCGGTATCACCCGAATCAGCCAGTTGATGCGCAGGATTATGGGGATTACCCGTTATCAGTCCAAACCGTACCTGAAAAGCAAAATTGTAGATATCGAAAAAGCTTCCAAAAAAGACGGATGACAGGTAAAAATAAGGCCGGAACAATCAGTATTATTGAGCGCCATCCCCGTAGCCCCTCTTGAAAGCATCCTGTAATTTCTGGTTTTTATTGTATCGACTGTAGGCTTCCTGGGTGGTCTGTTTAACTTCAACTGAACTCATATTACCGTCCCTGAAAGATTTTGCCAGATTATACCCTTCCCGGTAGGCCTTATCAATGTTTTCCTGGGTCGCTTTCGTCGTGATGATACCCTTACTGGTGGCAGGCCATGTCCCATTTTTGATCTGGCGGTTCTTTTCAGATTGGAGTGCTTTCATCCTGGCGATGATTTTATTAATGGTATCTTCCACCTGTTTTTTCCGGCCGACTTTATCCGCCATGCCGCCGACCGAATCCATATATTCTTTTTTATTCCGCATGTCACGGAGATCTGCATTGAGTTTTGTTAATTCAGGTTCAATTTCGCTTCGTCCCATGGTGGAGGGATTTTTATTGTCAATTTTTGGCAGTTCTCCTCCCCAGTTGGGATCAGAAACTTTTCCCCGTTTTGGATCAAGG
>JAABSK010000439.1 GCA_011390435.1 Desulfobacteraceae bacterium
ATATGAAGCTGGTGATGAGCATTTCTGAAACCATTCATGTGGTGGATTACGGGAAAAAAATCGGAGAGGGAACACCAGAAGAAATCCGCAACAATCCAGTGGTGATCAAAGCCTATCTGGGGGAAGATATCCATGCTTAAAATCAGACATATTCAAACCTATTACGGTAAAATCCAGGCGCTTAAAAACATTTCCATGGATGTTGAACAAGGGGAAATCATTACGCTGATCGGTGCAAATGGTGCCGGAAAATCAACCACGCTCATGACCCTGTGCGGAATCACCCCTTCCAGCAGCGGTGAAATCTTTTTCCAGGGCAAAAACATCACCAGAATGGCGCCGGACAAAATCGTATCCATGGGAATCAGCCAGGTTCCGGAAGGCCGACGGATCTTTCCCTACCTGACGGTCATGGAAAACCTGGATATGGGTACATTTCTGCGCAAAGACACTGCCAATATCAAAAAAGATCTGGACTACATCTTTGATCTTTTTCCCATCCTGGCCAAACGCAGACATCAGCCAGGAGGAACCTTAAGCGGAGGGGAGCAGCAGATGCTGGCCATCTCAAGGGCCATCATGTCCCGCCCCAAACTGCTGCTGCTGGATGAACCCTCCCTGGGTCTGGCGCCGATCGTTACCCGGCAGATTTTTGATATTATCCTTAAAATCAACAAAGAAAACCAGACCACCATCTTTCTTGTGGAGCAGAATGCCAACCTGGCCCTTCAGGTGGCAGACCGCGGATACGTCATGGAAACCGGCCGGATTATCATGACCGACACCGGTGCAAATCTGCTGGCCAACGAGAATGTCAAAAAAGCCTACCTGGGAATTTGATGCTGCCGGCAGCCTTGCTGCAGAATTCTGCATGAAATGCATTCACGACTCCATCCTGCAGAATCAACCGGTTGTTTATGTGTCTTCTGACCGGTCTCCAAAAATTTAATTGCAAAGCTGGCCCGCTGGCTATAAATCAGTATCTCACCATTCTGGACTGTTTCACCAATGGGAAAGGAGACACGGCACAGGTTTTTAATCAGTTTTATGAAATGGAAATGCCCAGATATTTCGCGTCACGATTTTCAAAGACGAAGAAAAAGGCTGTTGTCCTTTTGGGATGACAACAGCCTTTTTTAATGATTGATTCAATCTATCAGGCGTTCAGGATTTTTTTGGCACTTTCATTGTTGATGTCTGTCACATGGGGAATACCGGTTTCCTGAGCGGTTTCTCTGTTGCCAGAAAAAATCTCCTGACGGCTGATCTGGTCCAGAGAAAATTTCCTGGTCCCTGCCATCAGCTGCTGGAGACCACAGCCCAGCTTATCCGCCAGGGTATAGAAAGCAATGGCGCCATAGGGCAGTTTTTTCGCTTCATCTTTGCCCAGTTTTTTCTCAAGGTCATGGTATCCTGCAAAAATTTCCTCAGCAGTTTTTCCGACTTCCAGAACTGTTTTGGGCAGCTCATTCCAGTTGCCGTTCACATCTGCACGGCGTTCCGGATGAATCGCCCCTTCAATGTTGGCACCCAGGAATCCCGGAATCATGATGGCCCGTCCCATACAGACCAGTTTGGTATACGGCGCACCAAGGGCCAGTGCCTTGAAAATATGATCCTCCAGTGCAAATCCGCCGGCAAAGGACATGTCCACAACATTTTTCCCTTTGGCAGACAGAATGCTGGCGTATTCATAGGCTTTTGCATGCAGGTTGATCGATGGAACCCCCCAGCTTTGCATCATGTTCCAGGGGCTCATGCCGGTGCCGCCGCCGGAACCGTCAATGGTCAAAAGATCCAGCTGTGCATCTGTTGCAAACCGGATCGCCATGGCCAGTTCTTCCATACCGTATGAACCTGTTTTCAGCGTAATCCTTTCAAACCCGATGCCCCTGAGGTACTCAACCGTACTCATGAATTCTTCACGGACCTTGCTGACCGTATCCAGGTTGGTGTTCCCCAGTCGGCTGTGCCGTGCAAAGGACTTGATGGCACCCTGTTCAAACGCATGCTGAACTTCCGGCAGAGACGGATCCGGATCAACCACGTATCCGCGGTCTTTCAGGAACATGGCATATTCCAGGCTGGAAACCTGAATTTCGCCACCGATATTCTTAGCGCCCTGGCCCCATTTCAGCTCAATAATGCATTTGTTGCCATATTTTTCAACCACATATTCAGCCACACCGTTTCTGGTATCTTCGACATTGAGCTGAATGATGATCGCGCCATGGCCGTCAAAATACCTTAAATAGGTTTCAATTCTCCTGTCCAGTTCAGGCGCGCTGACAATTTTACCTTTTTTATCTTCCTGGGGGCCGATCTGGGAGTTTTTATCGACCCCAACGACATTCTCGCCGACCACCACAGGGATTCCAATCAATGCGCCGCCAATGGCAAAAGAGTCCCAGTATTTTTCCGCGATCAGGGTTGATCCCAGAGCGCCGGTCATCATGGGCATGCGGACTTTGGTTTTGACTTTTTTCCCAAATGCGGTTTCAAGGCTGACATTGGGGAAGATACAGTCATCCGGGCTGTTGCTCAGGTTATCGGTCAATCCGGCAGAGCCGTAAGCATACCCCTGAATCCGTAAAGAGTTATAGGAAACCCCGACATGGGTGGTATTGTTGGCCCCTGCTGTCACCAGACCAAAACTTCTGGGGTAGAGCAGTTTTCTGCCGACCATGCTTGAAAGCCATGTTTCACATTTGCCGCTGCAATCTGCCCGGCACAGGGTGC
>JAABSK010000440.1 GCA_011390435.1 Desulfobacteraceae bacterium
TACGCAGGGATTTTGCGCTGTTCTGTCGGAACTGATTGAATCGAAACCACAATACCACAGAGGTCATAGTGTCAATGTTGCAGAGATTGCAGCCGCAATTGCCCGTACCATGGAACTATCGGATCAGGAAATTGCCGATATCAAAATGGCGGCCCTTCTCCACGAAACCGGCAAACTGAACATTCCGGACGAACTCTCGCTGAAAACGCCGGAGAATTACTCGCCATTCGAGGCTGACTTTCTTGCCCAGCACCCGGTTAAAGGCGCGTCGCTCCTTGGCAAAATCAGCGCACTGGAAAATGTGTCCAATATCATCCGGCATATTCATGAGTATGTTGACGGCACGGGTTTTCCGAGTGGTGCCAGACATAAAATGATTCCGGTGGGCTCTTTGATTATCGCTGCTGTTAGTGCGTATGACAATCGGGTACTGCGCCTGAAAAAGCAGTCACCCCAGGCGGCATTAGATGCCCTTGAAAGTGAGATTGGCTCAAAATATGATTTCCGGGTTATACACCAGCTGAGAAAACACATTGGCAATGCCAATGAAGACACAGAAGGCAAACCCATTGAATTGAGAATTTACGACGTAAAGCCCGGCATGACACTGGCTGCAGGTGTTTTTACCACGAAAGGGGCCAAGCTGCTCTCTGAAAACTGTGTCCTGACGACAGAAAACATTGCACAGCTTGCACAATATCACAAAATCGACCTTGTTGAAGACAGTATATTTGTTAAATAGCTAAGGATTCAGTATGGATATTGCATCGATTATCGGCATTATTTCAGGAATCGGTTTTACCTGTGGGACCATTCTTATCGGCAGCAGCCTGCTTTTGTTTGTCAACCTGCCGTCCGTATTGATTGTTGTCGGCGGCACCCTGGCAGCAACGTTGATTGCTTACCCCTTACCGGACTTTCTGGGTGTGTTTAAAACGTCCACCAAAATATTTATGTTTAAAATTGACCCGCCCGAAGAACTGATCAAAAAACTGGTCGACATATCCAATAAAGCACGAAAAGGCGGACTTTTATCCATTGAAGGCGACCTGAATGAAATAGAAGATCCATATTTGAAAAGTGCGCTCCAGATGACGGTGGACGGTGTCAAAACCAGTGATATTGCCGCTATTATGCAAAAAAAAATGCAACTTACTGAAAAAACACACAAAACAGGCTATTCAATATTTGATTCCATGGGCACCTATGCACCGGCTTTCGGTATGATCGGAACCCTGATCGGGTTGGTTCAGATGCTGGCCAATCTCGACGACCCATCGTCCATCGGCCCCAAAATGGCGGTTGCCATGATTACAACCTTTTACGGAGCCCTCCTTGCAAACCTCTTTTTCATTCCCATGGGCGACAAACTGAAAACCCGCAGCAAGGAAGAGATCACCAATATGCTGCTGCTGTTTGAAGGGGTTGTTTCTATCCGGGAAGGGGAACACCCAAGACTGATGGAAGACAAACTCAGTGTTTACCTGTCTGATAGTCAAAAATCCGGAGCTCCCGGTAAGGAAGCGTAGTAATGGCTGACGATACCAACCAGGATACGGGTGGCAAACAACCGGGGCTCATCCCCCCGGCACCAGAAGAGGATTGCCCCAGAGGCGCCCCCAAATGGATGTGTACCTTTGCAGACATGGTCACCTTGTTGATGTGTTTTTTCGTTCTTCTGTTTGCCATGAGCACCATACAGGAAGAAACATTCAAAGAACTGATCCAGTCTATAAAAAGCTCTTTGGGCGTCCAGCAGGTTCCTGAAACCGGTACCAGAGAAGGACTCATGATGGCCCCGGGCGCTCCCAGGGAAGCCAAAGAAAAAAAACCGGAAATCCAGGCGGTTGATGAACTCGGCGGGATGGTTCAAAAAGAGGTCAAAGAAATTGTCAGTGACGTCAAAGAGCTGATCATGTTTAACAAACTTGGTGGACAGGTTCAGGTTGAAGAAAATGAAAACGGGGCAGTCATTACCATTGCGGATGTAGCGCTGTTCAAGCCCGGGCAGGCTGAGATTTCAGAAAAAGGCCTGAAAATTATGGAAAAAGTCGCCAAAGTTCTGGCGCAGTTTTCTTATCCGATCAAAGTAACCGGACACACCGATAATATCCCGATTCATACTCCCAAATTTGCATCTAACTGGGAATTGTCGGCTGTCAGAGCCAGTGATGTGGTTCGTTACTTTATATCCACCGGCATTGACCCAAAATTATTATCCGCTGAAGGCCATGCTGAATACCGGCCGATTGCCGATAATAAAACGCCGGAAGGCAGAGCCAAAAACAGACGTGTTGAAATCATCTACGAACGGACAAAAATTGCCAGACACCTTAGTCATTGAAAAAACGCAAACAGATGTGATATACAGAGGACAGAAGACAGAAGACAGAAGACAGAAGTCAGAAGTCAGAGGGTAGAGGACTGAAGTCTGAGGGTACGTCCTGAAACCTCTGTGAAAATGAAATTCAAAAAACGCAAAAACGATTATGGAGCAGCCATTACACCATGAAAAAAAATCAAACACTCATTATTGCGTCTCTTGCCTCAGCACTGGTTATTATCATTTTTTTCCTTGTCGGCTATAAAACAGCAGAACAAAAAGTAAAACAAAACGCCATAAAAGAGCAGGCAAAGCTACAGGAAGCCTTTGAAGACCGTGACGCTGAACAAGAAAACAAGATCGTATTACTGCAAAACCAACTGCTTCAGCTCGAACAGGAAAAACAAGCTGCAG
>JAABSK010000441.1 GCA_011390435.1 Desulfobacteraceae bacterium
TTTTGATGGTGGCGTGATCATTTCTGATGCCGGCTCAATCCTTTTAAATTGGATTGATAGGATGATCAATCTCACTGACCGCATTGTAACCACGGCAAATGATTCTCGGTGTATCGGAGCTCACTTACTGTGAAATTTAACCTCATCTGAAAAACCGGCCATGTATTATGCAGGAGGCTATTGATGAAGCTCAACTTGGCGTGGACTACTTAAGTTCGATTCATTTTTCAGGGTTTACATGACCCGCCGCAAAAGGGTTCAGATTATATTCTTGAATTGGTCTGTGATGAGGCAGACACTCAGATTCCGGAACTGGAGAGTTGGTATTGATTTTTTTTGAAATTGGATTGAGGGATTATGGTGTGCTACGCCCAAATTCATCTATTTTCCGGTATGTTTCAAAATGTACTCAAGAATTTCAAGCTATTTTCTCTCCAATTTTTCAGGCCTTGATTTTTGTATTGACTAAAGTTTGTCCCTCCTGATACAAACACAACGAGTTGTGTTTGTATCAGGAGGGAATGAAAGTTTTAAGTGTTAAGCCAATACCTGACGGTTAACGGCTAAAAGCTAACAGCTTTTATGATTTGTTGTGCCCGGCAGGGCATGGCCGTTATTAACTTTGGGGATTTTTGATACTTTCTTTAACAAAAAGCAAGTTCCTATCCCTAAAGCAAGTTCCTATCCCTCAGCCCGGCGGGTTGAGAGTGCATCAGAAAGGATTGATTTCATGGACAAAAAACTGGACCGCCTTATGGAAATGCTTGACAGACGCTGCCGTCTGACCACCACCCCCGTGGCCGTCAAACTGGCGGACAAACAGGACATCCCCATGGAAAAAACCCGGTATCCGACAGATCATGTCGGTCATTGCCTGGCTGTCTGCCAGGGCATGAGCCTGTCCAGAACCCTGGGATGGACCATGGGCTTCAGAAAAGAGGACCATGCCTGCCCCATGCCCCGGGTATTCATGGGACATATCAGCCCGGAAAAGTTTCTGGCCGGAACCGCTGCAGAGTTCTACCAGGATGACCCCGAACAGATGCGGATCATGGAGGCCTCCTATGCCAGATGGCCCGAAGGCGCCTTTCAGGAGATCTGGCTGTCCCCGGTCACCCGGTGTGAATTTGAGCCGGACGTGGTGGTGATTTACGGATACCCTGCCCAGATCCTTGCCCTGATCCAGGCAGCCAATTTCAGGGTCGGTTCAGGAATCAGATCCATGAGCAGCGGTCGTTACGGCTGTTCCAACTGGATCGCCGGCGTTCACCAGTCCGGGGAGTGCACCTATATGATCCCGGGGCCCGGTGAAAGAATATTTGCCGCCACCCAGGACAGTGAGATGGCCTTTGCCATGCCTTACGCCAAAACCGAGGGTGTGGTGGAGGGGTTGGAATTCATCGGCAGAAAAGGGGCCTACCGCTATCCGGTGCCGGCTTTCGGGATGCTCACAGAACCCGGCATCCCAGCCAAATATTTTGACATCGAACCATGACACCGGCGTGCCCGGACATTGCAAAGCCATGTTCAGGGGGGTCCCTTTTCACCGGCCACTGTTTTTTTCTTGACGCCGGGGCATAGACCGCCAGATTGCTGAACTCTCAAAAAAAACGCGGCGTTTCTGTTTAATTGAAACGCCGCGCACATCTGCTTTTAAAGCCCCTGAACCCGCTCGGGAGATATCACCTAAGATCCAAACGGTCCAGGTTCATCACCTTGTTCCATACCGCCACAAAATCGTTCACAAACTTTTCTTTGGCGTCTGCACAGGCATAAACTTCTGCCAACGCCCGGAGCAGGGAGTATGAACCAAAGATGAGATCCACCCGGGTGCCAGTCCATTTGAGTTCCCCGATTGCCGGGTCACGGTCTTCGAACAGGTTGTCGTCTTCTGGAACCTTTGACCACTCCGTTCCCATATCCAGCAGGTTCACGAAAAAATCATTGGTGAGCGTTTCCTTCTGCCTGGTGAACACACCGTGCTGGGACTGCCCAAAATTGGCATTCAGTACACGCATCCCGCAGATGAGCACCGTCATTTCAGGCGCTGTCTGCGTCAGCAGCTGGACCCGGTCAACCAGCAGTTCCTCTGCTGTTACTGCGTACCTGGCCTTGAGAAAGTTACGAAATCCGTCCGCCACAGGTTCGAGCACGGAAAAGGATTCGGCATCGGTCTGGCCCAGAGACTATTCTTGGCCAGGCTTTTCAGTGAAAATTGCATCTTAACCCATCTGCTGAAAGCCCTCTGCAACCAGGCTGCAAAGCCGCTTTGTTTAAGGCGCTAAACAGCCTGTCCTGATGAGATTGGCAATAATTGATAAGGAGAGGGTCATGCTGGTATTTCAAAGGGCTCTAAATGGCTGATTTGAGGCCGTTTGGGAGATATCCGACACTGAATGTGTATTATCTTTAAAAAACAGTGCACCAGCATTTTGATGGCTGTGAGAAAGGCTGTCATCCATACCAATATCAAACCAACCAGGCCAAAGAAAAGGTCCACAATATTAAGCTGTGGGGCTTAGCTGATTGCGTGACGGAGAGCACCATCATCTTTAATCCAAATACCCCTTTCCGATGGCGCTGAAGGGCAGGTCCAGCTGTAATTCCGATACCTGCTTTGCCACCCAGGCGGTGAAGGTGTTGCTATCGGGGGCAGGGGCAATACCGGCTGATTCGCGGGTAGCATTGTGCCAGCCGTTATTTGAGTAACCGATAAAAATGAAAAATTCATATCA
>JAABSK010000442.1 GCA_011390435.1 Desulfobacteraceae bacterium
GGCGATTCCCCCGGCCAGCCTGCCCACGGATTCCATTTTCTGGGCCTGGAAAAGCTGGGCCTTGAGTTCTTCTCTTTCCGCATCCGCGTGAATGGATTCGGTGATATCCTGTATCGTGGCAAAAATGACGGGTTTTTTTCCGGGTCTTCTGTAAATTTCACCAATGGTGCGCACATGGATAATGGTACCATCTTTGCGCACCAGCCGGTATTCATTGGGAGTCAGCGTGTCTCTGTCGGACACGATCTCCGTGTTCAGCCATTTTGTGATCTGTTCCAGGTCA
This sequence comes from Desulfobacteraceae bacterium, assembly GCA_011390435.1. The sequence goes on from JAABSK010000442.1 coordinate 284, forward strand.
TCCGGGTGGTGAACCTGTGCATTGACCCGTTCATAATCAAAAATTTCTGATTTTTCATACCCCAGCAGATCGAAAAGGGCGTCAGACCAGGTGATATCACCGGTTTCCAGGTCCCACCTGAAATCTCCCATTTTTGCCAGACGCTGGGCCGCCACCAGCCTTTCTCTGCTCTTCACAAGGGCTTTTTCAGCCTGGTGCCGGGCCTGAATCTCCTGTTCCGCCTGGGCCATTTTCTGCTCCAGCTTTCTGACCAGCCGTTCGCTGTAAAGCTTTAAAGCATCCTCTTCAGTCACAGAAACAGGGGCCTGACTTTTGTTCCGGAATTTGCCGGCTTCGGCCGTAAGCGCGTTGATTTCAGCCATGAATACATCCGGTTCGCAGGGTTTTTCAATGAACCGGTCCGCCCCGATCTGCAGGGCAAATTCCTGGTCTTTGGCGCCGGTATAGGTGGCAGTGTATATGATAAAGGGAATGAATTGCAGGTGTGTATCGGTTTTGATTTTTCGGCATAACTGGAACCCGTCCATCACCGGCATGAGAATATCACTGATAACCAGGTCAACGCTGTCGCTTTTCAGTATATCAAGGGCCTGTATACCATCGGCAGCCTGATGCACCGTATGCCCGGCAGCCGTCAGAATGGTTTCCAGCAGATACCGGTTTCCCGCATGATCATCAACAACCAGAATTTTCATACTTGCTCCTTGTTAGGTCATTCTGAAAATTGAGACAGGCAGGCCGTGATCTGGGCCACAAAAGTATCCGGGTTGATGGGTTTTTCAATATACCCGGTGGCACCGGCAGCCAGAATCCGTTCCCTGTCCCCTGCCATGGCATAGGATGTTACGGCAATAATGGGAACCCTGTCAAGCAGCCGGTTTTTCATGACAACTCTCCCGCATTCTCAGGAAACAGGATGGTAAAGGTACTGCCCTGTCCCCAGGTGCTTTCCACGGCAATGGTGCCGCCCATCATTTCAATGAGTTTTCTGGAGATGGACAATCCCAGGCCTGTGCCTTCATGTCTGCGGGACAGCCCGGTATCGATCTGGTGGAAGGGTGTGAACAGGCCAGGCAAATCTTCGGGCCAGATACCCATGCCTGTATCGGCAACGGCAATCTGATACTGATCTCCCTGCCGCCGGCAGACAACCCTGACATGGCCTTTTTCCGTAAATTTCACCGCATTGTTGAGCAGGTTGAGAATCACCTGCTCCAGGCGGCGCTGGTCCAGTGTCACCACAGAGACATCAGGGGCGATTTCCAGCGCCAGGGCAATCCCTTTTTCCTGTGCAGCAGGGGATATCAAGTCAAAAATTTTTTCAATGACCGGCTGTAATGCAAAAGCAGTACAGGATAGCCTCAGCTGTCCTGCTTCGATTTTGGAAATATCCAGGACATCATTGATAAGGGCCAGCAGGTGCCGGGAACTGTTCTGTACCATGCCCATCTGTTTTTTCTGCTCTTCATTCAACGGACCTGCCAGACCCTGGAGCAGGATGCCGGTGAACCCGATAATGGAATTGAGCGGGGTGCGCAGCTCATGGCTCATGGTGGCCAGAAAAGCTGATTTGAGATGGTCTGCTGCCTTTGCCTTTTCCATGGCCTCTGACAGCTGGGCCGTCCGCCGCTTGATCCGTTCTTCCATCTCCTGGTTCAGCTGCCGCAGCTCCCGGGTCCGGGCATTGACCTGCCGTTTGAGCAGCATGCTGCCCCCGATGGTGACCACCAGCACGGAAATGACGAGGGTACCGGTCAATTTTATCCAGGCAGGCAGGGAAAATGCCACTTTTTTTGATGTCCACCGTTCCAGGGACCGGTAGTATGTGGAATCGAAAGATGCTTTCATAACTGTCAGAGAGCTGTCGATGGCAGCCAGCAGATGCTCCCGTCCCTGCCTGGGTGCGGCAAAGAACAGGGTGGTGGGATGAAAAATAATGGCGGTGTCTTTCAGGCCGTATTGATCAGCATGCATCAACCCGAAAAACCGGTTGGTCACAGCGGCATCTGCCTCTCCTTTTGCCGTTTTCTCAAACATATACTGATAATCGGGCAGAGGGACAAGGGTGATGTTCAGCCCGAAATCATCGGCCATCTGCGCAAATGCAGCCTGCTGCACAGAGCGTTCCAGCACAAATATCTGTTTTCCGGCAAGGTCCACAATGGATGAGATGGTGCTGTTTTTAGTGGTATACACCTGAAACCAGGAAGACAGCACCGGTACTTTGTGAAAAGCAAACAGTTTCTCACGGTCCGCGGAATGTGCCACATCCGGCATCAGGTCAATTTCTCCCTTTTCAAGCCGGTCCAGTCCCCCGGCCCATGTACCGGAAACATATGTCAATTCCCAGTTTTCATTTTCGGCGATGGCCTGAAGAATATCCACAAAAATGCCTGCAGGCCGGCCGTTCCTGTCCGTGAAAATCTTAGGCGAGTTCTCATA
>JAABSK010000443.1 GCA_011390435.1 Desulfobacteraceae bacterium
GGTCGCAATGATCGGCATGGTTCTGCTGGTGTCATCCGCCGTGTCAAAAGAGCAGGAGTCATTGTTCAGTATTGATCAGTTTATTTCGCCTGAGACCTGCGCTGATTGCCACAGCCAGATATTTGAGCAATGGCAGAATTCAATGCATCAGCTTTCACACAAGGATCCGGTTTACACCCGGCTGGCAAAATTTCTGAGCCAGGGCCTGACAGATCCTGATGAAATTGCGGAAGCTGAATCCTGTGTGAAATGCCATACACCGGTGGGGTATGTGACAGGTTTCCCTGAAAAAGTGTCGGATGACTGGGATAAAACACCTGAAATTGCCACCTGGGGGATTCAGTGTGATTATTGTCATTCAGCTGAATCTGTCCGCCAGATTCACAACAACGGACTGGTGATCAAACCCGGTCAGGGAGAAGATGATCCCGGAATCAAATATGGCCCGTTTGATGATGCGGTTCCGGATTTTCATGAGGCGCAGTATTCAAAACTTCATACGGATTCAACCTTTTGCGGAACCTGTCACAATGTCAAGCACGTGGTTTTTGGTACAGACCTTGAGACCACCTATACGGAATGGGAAAATTCATCATTTAATTCGTCTGATCCCCAAAAAAGGGTTACCTGTCAGGGCTGCCATATGTACCAGCGGCCGGGTGTGCCAGCCACAGGGTCCACCCCGCGGCCGGAGAATCCTGGCTCGGCAGCGGATTACTCGGATGAGCGGCCCCATATCTATACCCACTATTTTGTGGGGGGGAATGTTTCTGTCCCAGCGGAATTCGGTGGAGAGGACAGGGCATTGATGGCTCTGGACCGTCTTCAGAATGCCGCCACCCTTTCCGTGGACACATCAATGGTGCAAAAAGACAGGCAGATGACTGTTCACGTGGCCAATACCGGTGCCGGACATTCGATCCCGACAGGCCTTGGTGATCTGCGTCAGGTCTGGCTTGAAATTGTTGTTCAGGATAAGGATCAGAAGATTCTGTTTCAGTCGGGTGTGCTGAATGACCGGCATGAGCTGCCGGAAAATGTCCTGATATTTCATACTGTTTTCGGAGATGGCAAGGGCAACCGGGTGATCAATATTGCCAAAGCCAGAGAAATTCTGAGGGATACCCGTATCAAGGCAGGAGAACAGGTGACTCACCATGTCCGCCTGCCCAAGGCACCTCCGAAAGGCAGCATGGTAACGGTCCGCCTTTTATACCGGAGCCTTCCCCAGTCAATTCTGAATTTGCTGCCAGGAGATCCAATCGAGCCCATGCCGGTGGTGGAGATGGAAAAAGTTCAGGTCCGGATTTAAAAAGGCCGGGCCTGGTGATGATTTCACAGTCTGTCTGTGTTGAACCGGCCGGTAGAGAAAAGCGCAGAATTTTATGAGCGTTGTTGAAATGATGATGGTTGCGGTCGGACTTGCCATGGATGCATCAGCCGTTTCTCTGGCTGCGTCTGCTGCAGGATATGCCGCAGATGCCAGGGCAAAATTCAGACTGGCCTTTCATTTCGGACTGTTTCAGTTTTTAATGCCTCTGGCCGGCTGGGTCATGGGTGTGGGGTTTGTGTCATATTTCAGGGTGATTGACCACTGGATCGCCTTTTTTCTTCTGGGATTTGTCGGCGCCCGGATGATCATGGGCGGACTGGACAGATCTGATGCGGTTCAGAAAAAAGATCCATCCAGGGGGATGACCATGGTCATGCTGTCAGTGGCCACCAGTATTGATGCCCTTGCAGTGGGACTGAGCCTGGCCATGCTGGATGTCAATATCTGGTATCCGGCTGCCATGATCGGGGTGGTCACCTGTCTGATGTCACTGCTGGCCATCAAAATCGGCACCCGTCTGGGCACGTTGTTCGGGAAACGGATGGAGATTGCCGGTGGTATCATTCTGCTGTTGATCGGATTCAGAATTCTTGTGTCCCATACTATGTGAAGCGTTGTTGAGACCCTTGAAAAAGATGGTTCTGTCATTATCCTAGTATAACGCGTTATTTGCAGATCTTGACGCGATATACCGATATTTTTTACCGTTAACAAAAAAAGGAGGTCGCCCATGACAACAACACAACTTGCAGGAAATCCAGTACAACTGGCCGGCAGTTTTCCCCAAAAAAATGATACACTGAAAAATTTTGACGCTGTCAAATCTGATCTATCCCTGGTAAGCCTTGAGACTTTTGCCGGAAAACGCAAAATCCTGAATATCTTTCCCAGCATTGATACGGATGTCTGCGCCACATCCGTGCGGACATTCAACCAGAAGGCTGCAGGGCTTGAGAATACCATTGTGATCTGTCTGTCCTTTGACCTGCCGTTTGCCCACAAACGGTTCTGTGGAGCAGAAGGAATTGAAAATGTTGTGACCGGTTCCCTGTTTCGCACACCGTCTGTGGCAGCAGATCTTGGCGTTCTGATCCAGGATGGTCCGTTGCAGGGTCTGACAGCACGGGCAGTGATCGTACTGGATGAAAACAATCAGGTACTGCATGCCCAGATGGTTGATGATATCAAAAATGAGCCGGATTACGATGCAGCACTGAATGCTCTGAAAAAATAACCACATTAAAAAACAGGGGGGCATATGAAATCGATACTCAAGTGGGGTGCGGTTGCCGGCGCAGCAGTGGTCATACTGTTTATTGTGACAGCCATTGTTGTTTCCCAGGTAGTGGATATCCAAAAATATAAACCCCGGATCGAGCAGCTGGTA